>CACFAY010000016.1 GCA_902564345.1 uncultured SAR324 cluster bacterium | reverse complement strand
GGATGTGATTTTCTTGTTTGCTCACCATATAAATTTTTTGGGCCTCATCAGGGGGTATTATGGGGTAAATATGAATTATTACAAAAACTTGAGTCATATAAGGTACGACCAGCAGATAAAGAGCCTCCAGGAAAATATGAAACTGGAACGCAGTCACATGAAGCACAAGCTGGTACATTGGGCGTAATTGAATACTTGGAGTGGATTGGCGAATCAATGGGCATAGAACATCAGGATAAATTTAATGAATTCAGTGGATCAAGAAAAAATCTGCATGCAGCAATGCACGCCATTCAGGAATATGAACAGATTCTAAGTGAAAGACTGATTAGTGGTTTAAAGATGTTTAATGATTTAAAAATAGCAGGTATTAGTAATAAAAAGTATTTTTCTCGTCGTGTTCCTACTGTTTCATTTACTGTAAAAAATAAAATTCCTCAAAAAATTGCTCAAAACCTTGCGGATGAAAATATTTTTGTTTGGCACGGTCATAATTACGCACTAGAAGCGGTTCGCCAGATGGGTTTAGAAGATTTGGGAGGTGTTGTGAGGATTGGTCCTGTTCATTATAATACAACCAAAGAAATTGATCGCACACTAGAGGTTTTGGGAACCTGTTTATAAAATAACTAAGTCAGGTTAAAGCTAGGGATTCTACATATAAAAAAAGATAACTTTTTCTACTTTGAATTACAGCACCAACTACTCAACGTACTTCTCTCTTAATCGATAAAATTTCAATAAGAATTTAGAAGTTTCAACATTTTTAGTGCGAATTTCGTGGAATTGTATGCCGAATTTTTTTGTATTTTTCTGCAAGTTCAATTATACCTCCTCCTGATAACTGCCCAACTGTGTTTCTATATATTTCTTGCCAGGGAGTCTGATTTTCAGTCAGATTCAATTGTAAAAAGTCACGGCGTTTCTGTAATTCTGTTTCATTAAGTAGAACATTAATAGTGTATTTATTTAAGTCAATTTTCAACTTGTCTCCTGTTTTTAGCAAAGACAATCCACCACCTATCGATGATTCCGGAGAAACATTAAGTATAGACGGACTCCCTGAGGTTCCACTTTGGCGTCCGTCACCAAGAGTTGGCAATTCAGTAATACCTTTGCGAATTAAACGATCAGGTGGTTGCATGTTAACTACCTCTGCGGAGCCAGGATAGCCTACAGGTCCACATCCGCGAATAACAAGCATACAGTTTAAATCAATGTTCAACTCATGGTCATTAATACGTTGGTGATAGTCTTCTGGACCTTCAAATACTATAGCTCGGACTTCAAAAACATTTTTGCTTCCTGGCTTAGAAAGATAATTCCTATGGAAGTTTTCGCTAATTGCTGATGTTTTCATTACCGCAGCCTCACAGATATTTCCTTTAAGTATTATGAAACCGGCATTTTCGAGAATAGGGTTATTAAAGTCACGAATTACATCTTTATTCAAAATTGATGATTTTGCATAATTTGTAGCTATTGTTTTCCCATTAGCAGTAATTGCCTTATCATTTAGCTTTCCTGCGGCAAGCAAAGTATTCATTACTGCCGGTACACCTCCAGCACGATAAAAATCTTCACCAAGATATTTGCCACTAGGCTGCATATTCACTAGAAGAGGTATTTCAAAACCTATTTTTTGCCAATCCTCAATCTTGAGCTTCACTCCGACATGCCTAGCAATAGCATTGATATGAATGGGTGCATTTGTTGAACCTCCAAGTGCTGAATTAAGAACTATTGCATTTTCAAATGATTCTAGGGTCATTATTTTGGTCGGAGTCAAATCTTCCTCAACCATCTCTACTATTCGGAGACCTGACATGTAAGCTATTTCTGCCCTTTTACTAAGTGTTGCTGGAATGGAAGCACATCCAGGAAGTGACATTCCAAGACCTTCAGTAAGAGAATTCATGGTTGTGGCTGTACCCATAGTGTTACAGTAGCCAGGTGAAGTTGTAGTATCAACGACCAAATTGATAAACTCATCTTCATTTATTTTTCCTGCAGCCAGTAATTGCCTTGCTTTCCAAACTATAGTACCAGAACCCCATCGTTCCCCTTTCCAGTATCCGTTCATCATTGGACCTGAAGAAAGACAGATTGATGGTATGTCTACGGTTGCTGCCCCCATCAAAAGGGCAGGAGTTGTCTTGTCACAGCCTATGGTAAGTACAACACCATCTAAAGGATAGCCAAAGAGTACCTCAACTAGGCTTAAGTACTGAAGATTCCTGTCGAGTGCAGCTGTTGGACGTTTACCGCTTTCCTGTATAGGATGGACAGGGAATTCGATTGCTATTCCTCCTGCTTCACAGATCCCTTCCCGAACGCGCTGTGCAAGGTTAACATGAACTCTGTTGCATGGGACGAGGTCGCTGCCAGTCTGGACAATACCTATGATTGGTTTTCCTGAGCGCAGTTCAGAAGCCTTAATACCAAAATTTGTGTAACGCTCAATGTGAAGAGCTGTTGAACTTGGATCTCCAGGAATGTCAAACCATTCACGGCTTCTCAATCTTGATGTTTGTTTGTTTTTCATTGAGACCATAAAATTAAAAATAATTTTAAATGTGACTGGAAAAAATTTTTTATGTTAAGGGGAATGTTAAATATATAATTATTATTATTAGTATGTTGCACGTCCACCGCTAAGATCGAATACTCCTCCCGTGGTAAAAGAATTTTCTTCGGAACAAAGCCATGCTACCATTGAAGCAACTTCTTCAACCTTCAAGAATCTATTTCGTGGAATTTTGCTTAACATGTAATTAATATGTTCTTCACTTATCTGATCGAAGATTCTTGTTTTTGCAGCAGCTGGTGTAATGCAGTTCACAGCAATATTATATCCAGAGAGTTCTTTTCCTAGTGATTTTGTAAGTGCAATGACTCCTGCTTTTGCGGCGCTGTATGCTGCAGCATTAGGGTTACCTTCTTTTCCTGCTATGGAAGAAACATTTAGAATTCTGCCATAATTCTGTTCAATCATCATTGGTGAAACTATATGAAGGCAGTTGAATACTCCGGTTAAGTCAATATCTATCACCTGTTGCCATTCCTCTGCAGGATATTCCCAAATTTTTGCAGTGGGCCCTGCTATTCCTGCATTGCAAACCAGAATCTCAATTTTTCCAAGCATTTCTTTTGTTTTTTTCGCAGCAATTCTGACCGAATTTAAGTCAGAAACATCCATTTCAAGAGTCTCTACATTTCCTTTGGAGGAAAGTGAGTCTGATGTTTTTTTGAGTAAGTATTTGTCTCGGTCCCAAAGAGATACAGAGGCACCTGAATCAAGCAATCTCTCAGCAATTGCCATACCTATACCCTGTGCACTTCCTGTTACTACTGCTTTGCGGTTTTTCAAATCAATTTGATTCATCTCTATGCTCCTATTCCTGCATCTATATAGTAATTTCTGCGGGTACACATACGACCTGAATCTGAACCAAGGAAAAGGGCTAGCTGGGCTACGTCTTCAGGCAGAATCCTGCCAGGAATGCATTGTTTTTCGTTCATGAACTGTTCATATTCTGGAGTGAGTATATCCCTCATTTGTCTGGGTGTCCAAATCTGACCTGGAATAATGCAATTAACTCTGATTTGATGTTTACCATATGCTCTTGCAAGACTTTGGGTGAGTCCTTCTATTGCAGCCTTAGCAGTCGTATAAGCAGGCATAAATTCAAGCGCCATGTGCCAACTGCATGACCCCAAATTTATGATTGCTCCTCCTCCGGCCTTAGCCATTTCTGGTTGAACAGCCTGTGAGGCAAAAAAATAGTGATTCAGATTTAATTTTAGTCTTTCCTCCCAGTATTCAGGGGTCACATCCTCAGGCTCATGACGTTGATCATTTGCTGCATTATTGATCAGAACACGTACAGCACCAAGATCCTTTTCTACTTGTTTAACAGTTTTTTTGAGTGCAGTTATGTTACTCAGATCACAATGCATAAACATTGGAGTATGATCTGCTGAGGCGTAACTGTGTACAAGCTCTTCTGAAGATTTTTTCTGGATATCAACAAAAGCTACTCGGCATCCCTGATTTGCAAACGCTTCTACAAAAGATGCTCCAATACCTGAGCCTCCTCCTGTAATTAGTACCGTTTTGTCTTTTAAATCAGGAAATATTGGAAATTTAAATTTATCCATATTATTATTTTAAGCTTAACTGATTAAAGCTTTTTTTGAGATTATTTTGTCTAAATTATATGTGAAAATTTTGTTTTATTCATTACCAATTAGAAAAACCCATTTGTTTCATACCCAATTCATTCAAATCTTCCATGGTTGATCGATCAGGATAGTTTTTTTCAAAGTCTTCGGGAGCAAAATCAGGTGAGCTTCTCCCATCCAAAAATGTTTGTTTTTGACGCTCCAAAAATTGTAAGTTTCGCTCACAAAATGGAGTGCATCCAATGTAAATAACGCTACTCACATCTTTGCCCTTGTGTTCATGCTCAACTGCATGTACCAAATCAGAATGCCACCAAACCGTGTCACCAGGCTCTACTCTTGGAATTGAAACTAGTCCGCGCAACAGTAAAGAATGCCATTCTTCCGTGATTGCTTGAGCACGACCCTCAACTGCTCCACAAAGTATTTCTTCAGGAACATCTTTCATAAATGGTCGTAATAAAACATAGCTAATACTATTTACAGTGGGAATAAGCTGCAATGTACCATCTTCTGGACCTTGTTGGGTCAAAGCTGTCCATCCCTGCCATGTTCTAAACGCACGACATACGGCAGGAGAATCAATACCCTCTACTTCAGTTCTATATTCTCCATTGAAAGGATTGTAATCCTTCCAATTACCTTGAAACAGTGGTCGATATACATTCTGATAATTTTTACCTAGCCAACGTTCAATTGAACCTCCATCTACATGAGGAGAAAGTCCTAGAGAAGTATCTCCTGGCTGCCTCATTCTTACTCGGTCAGCGTAGGTACATTCCCTGTCGGGATCAAAGTATTTTGTGTTTTTTCTCTTGTAATTCCAGATATGGTTCAAGAAAGATTTAGTCTTAGACATTTCAATGCTTTGTCTTGCCTGAACTTGGGACTTTGACCAGTAAACAGAACATATTTGAGGCTTGTCAGATTTAAGGTCACTGAAATAATTGTCTAATCCGGGATCATTTTGTTCGTAATAGCCATTTTGACCAAGATAACTATAAAGCTGGTTATACCATTTTTCAGATTTTTTTCTTGGGAAAACATTTCTAATCACTACTGCACCATGACGCCTTAATAATTGAACTGTTTTGTTATCAACTTTATTTTTTAATATGTCAGAAAAAATAATCTCAGGGATTACGGATTCTCCTTTATTTTTATAAGATTCAATTATTTTTATTTCTTCTTTAACAATGGCCTCAATCTCACTGAAGCGTTTATTGATATCTGTAAAGTTTTTGTTTACTGAGTGTTTTAACCTGCAAATCTGATCCTGAATGTTTGTAGTATCAATACTCATTATTTCTTAATAATTTTTTAAATTATTTAATATATATAGGATGGACTCCCATCAAATATCGAAGTAATATTATTTTTTTTATTGATTATCAAATTTTTAAATTATTAAGAAATATACTAAAAACAATTTAAAATTAAATAAGCACAACATATTTAAAAAAAGTTATTGATTGTTTACCACTTTTAAATAGTTAATTAAATACTAAAACGACTAAACTATATTCAATCAGAAGGAATAGTGCGTACCTGCAGAGAAGTGTTAAAACCCTCTCCCGTGAGAATATTGGCTAAGACTATTACTTGCTCATTAGAATTAAAATTTCTGGTATCTTTTAGCATCTTTAGTGCGTCCTGTATATTATCTTCAGGGTTTTTCTTTAATTTTAGAAGAAAAGGATAAACCCCTCTGTACAATACATTTGAAGTGAGAACATCAGCATTTTCAGTAAATGAGTAGATAATAATTCCGTGTGGTCTAAGATTTGAGAGATATCTTGCACCACGACCATTGCGAGTGATTACAACAGCTGCTCTAATTTTTAAATCTGAAGCAATTTGGATTGCAGATGCAGCAAGATGTTGCCCATTTTTTTCCATAATCAAATTTTTAGAAAAATTTACTCCTGGAAAAATTTCTGTGTGTTTTGCTATACGTTTCAATGTTTCTACTGAACGAACAGGATAATTCCCAATTGAAGTTTCTCCAGAAAGCATTATTGCATCTGACTCTTCAAATATTGCATTTGCAACATCTGTAACCTCTGCTCTCGTTGGTACTGGATGTTCAATCATTGATTCCAGCATATGCGTCGCAACAATTGAACGTTTTCCATATTTGGCACACAAAAATGCTATTCGTCTTTGAATCTGTGGAACTTCTTCCAACTCTACTTCTATTCCTAAATCTCCTCTTGCTACCATGACTCCATCAGCTTCTTTAACTATTTCTTCAAGTCTTTCGACACCTTCCAAATTTTCAACTTTAGCTATTATCTCTGTATGCTCAGCATGTTTTCCCAATAGTTTTCTTACTTCCTTAATTGTTTCAGAATTACGTACAAAAGAAAGGGCAATAAAATTAACTTTATGTTTTATACCAAAAAGTATGTCTCTCTTGTCATTTTTGGTTATACCAGGAAGTTTAACTACAGTACCTGGTAAATTCACATGTCTGTGACCATTTACGATGCCACCGTCTATAACCTCACACTTAAGTCCTTTTTTGTGTTTTCCAATAACTTTTAATTTTACCAATCCACTGTCTAGAGAAATATAGTTTCCTGGTTTCAGATCACTTTTTAAAGCAGGGTAATTTACATGAATATTTCCTTCATTCTCCTTAAATGGTGGGCAGCTAACAGTAACTATTTCTTTTGACTTAAGAGCACTCTTTTCATTGCCAGTCCTGATTTCTGGTCCCTGTGTATCAAGCATAATTGCAATAGGGAATTTTCTGCTTTGGTTCAATTCATGAATTTGCTTAATAATTTTTTTGTGCGAAGTATGAGTGCCATGCGAGAAATTTAATCGAGCGACATTCATTCCTGCCTCAGCTAGGTCTTCTAATACTTCAGAGGTATCACTTGCTGGACCAATGGTGCAAACAATTTTTGTACTTAACATAATATATTTTCTTTGATTATAATCCGACAGTATTCAAATTTTATTCAGTCTATGCACTGAATTTCTCTGAAAGGTTAACACTTAATAAATTATTTAAAACTTGGAGTTTTTAGATTTATTTTTCTACGAATAAATGAATCAATTTATTCTATTAGGATGTTCTGTTTTAAATGCGCATTGTGCTTGATTTGTCAAAGATCGAGATTTCTGACAGGTCTATGCTTAGTGAGATGGGCTTGCCTAATTCTATATTGATATGACGTGGCAGCCTTCCGGTGATTTCGTTTCCATAAAATTCAAAACTAACTTCCTTTTCATATCCAGTAAGTTCAATGAGTGAAGGTTTGAGTGAAACTGCCATTTGAGAATTTAGAGAAGTATCTGGAAGATTTAAATGTTCTGGCCGAAATCCCAAAATGATTTCCTGACCTTCTTTTGGTTCAGAAATAAATGAATAGTCGTTAAGAGAAATTTTAACATTTTCTTTTTGCTGTTCGGGAATAAAACAGGATATAGTTCCATCTTTGTAAAATTTGCCTTGAATAAGGTTTATCGCAGGAGAACCGATAAAGTCAGCAACAAAAATGCTATTAGGTTTATCATAAATTTCCTGAGGAGTCCCAATCTGTTGGATGATGCCTTCGTTCATGACAGCTATTCGAGTAGCAAGGCTCATCGCTTCTACTTGATCATGGGTCACGTAAATCATTGTCGTTCCCAAGCTTTCGTGCAATTTGTTGATTTCGTGCCTCATTTCTACACGAAGTTTTGCATCAAGATTGGATAATGGTTCATCGAAGAGAAAAATTTGTGGTTCACGCACTAATGCCCGTCCCATTGCTACACGTTGCCGCTGTCCTCCAGAAAGTTGTGCTGGTTTGCGGTCTAAGAGTTGGTCAATTTTGAGCATTTTTGAAAAATGATTTAATGATTTTTCTATATGCTCTTTAGAGATTTTTCGTTGTTTAAGGCCAAAAATGACGTTATTACGAACTGTCATCGCTGGATATAAAGCATATGACTGAAAGACCATTGCTATGTTGCGATCTTTCGGTTCAACACGATTAACCACGTATTCATCAATTAGTATTTCTCCATCGTCAACAGTCTCAAGACCAGCAATCATATTGAGAAGAGTTGATTTCCCGCATCCTGAAGGTCCAAGTAGTACAATAAATTCACCATCATTTACCTTAAGATTAATTTGCTTAAGTACCTTAGTATTTCCAAAACTTTTTGTAAGGTTAATAACTTTTAATGTTGCCATTTTTTTATTTAATATTTGTAAGCATTACAATTCTAAATATAGTCTTTCTTATCCTTTTACTGAACCTGCTGTTAGTCCCCGGATAAAGTATTTCCCTGCTAGAATATAAACTAGCAGGGTTGGTATTCCCGCTATGAATGCCGCGGCCATATCTACATTATATTCTTTAACACTGGTACTTGTAAGAACCATATTGTTGAGTGCTACTTGGATGGGTGCGGCTTCTCCAAATGAGAAAGAAGAACCGAAAAGAAAATCATTCCATATATTTGTAAACTGCCAGATAACTGTCACTACTGCTATAGGTGCAGATATTGGTATTAGTACTTTGAAGAAAATTTTGAAAAATCCTGCTCCATCAATCCTAGCAGCCTTGATCATTTCGTCAGGAATAGAGATATAGTAATTACGAAAAAATAGAGTTGTAAAGCTTAATCCGTATACTGTGTGAACAAGGACCAATCCGCTGATCGAATTTGATATTCCGAGAAAACCCAGCGTTCTAGACATGGGTAGCAGAATAGCTTGATATGGAATAAAACAACCGAAAAGGAACAAAAGGAATATAATATTGTCTCCTTTAAATCGCCACTTGGTGAGAGCGTATCCATTAAGCGCACCAAAGAAAGTTGAAATCGCCACTGCAGGAACTACCATTTTTAATGAGTTCCAAAAAAAAGGGCGAAGAAATACATTACCAGCATCAATTCCTCCACGACCGCTCCATGCGGTAATCCATGAATCGAAAATTATTTCTCTGGGTAAAGTCATTAAGTTGCCCTGCCTTATTTCTTCCATGGTCTTAAGAGAAGTGATAATCATTACATAAAGTGGCGCAAGATAGTATAGGGCGAAGATTCCAAGAATTATAAAAAGTAGCCAACGATAAAAAATACGTTTACGGGCCGAAGAACGTTCAATGTTTTCCATCTTTTGGAAATCAAGAGTTTGCATCCTGCCTTCTCAGCTCTGAATAAAGGTAAGGGACAATAATAGCCAGTACTGTGAGAAACATCATTACAGCACTTGCTGAAGCTAGACCTATTTCACTGCGATGAAAAGCCATTTGAGTCATGAATACAGCAGGCATGTCTGAAGATATTCCTGGTCCTCCCGCAGTAAGAGCGACCACTAGGTCATAACTTTTTATCGAGATATGTAGCAGAATGACAATGGAGCTCATGAAAACTGGACGCATCATCGGAAGGATTATGGTTAAATAAATACTGTAGAGACTGGCTCCATCAATTTTGGCAGCCTTGACAATTTCATCGTCAATTGAGCGCAGTCCAGCCAGAAAAAGTGCCATTACAAATCCCGAGGACTGCCAGACAGCTGCAATCACAATGGTATATATGGACATATCCCTGTTTACGAGCCAGTCAAAAGTGAATTCTGTAAATCCCCAGTCATTTAAGAGCTTTTCAAGACCCATAGTAGGATTAAGTATCCACTTCCATGCTGTCCCTGTTACAATAAATGATAGCGCCATAGGGTAAAGGTAGATTGTCCTTAAAAAACCTTCAGTTCTAATCTTTTGATCTAACAAAATTGAAAGTATTATCCCAATCAGTAAACAAACTAAAACAAAAAGTATGGTAAAAATTAGCAGGTTTTCAACTGCATTGAACCAACGAGGATTTGACCAAAGGCGGAAGTGCTGATCAATTCCCCAGAATTCGTATCTGGGCAACATCTTTGACTTTGTGAATGAGACATAAAAAGTCCAAAGCACAAAACCGTAAACAAACCAAATAATAACAGCAAAAGATGGTGAGATGACAATTTTTGGAAGGTTCCTTTGCAGCCAGTAGAGCATGTGGTAATTGGTTGACTATTTATTTTTTTACTATAAAAGAGCACCCTCCGTGTTATTTAATCATAAGATTAAGGAGGGTGCATAGCATTGATTACCTTCTGAAATATTGATTGATAATCAGAAATTACAATGATGCCTGAATTGCATCTGCTAATCTCCTAGCTGCTTCATGAGAAGACATGTTGGAATTGAAATGCTCTGTGATAACGTCCTGCATCGCTCCTTTTTGGGCGTTACGAAGAGCCATTCCATGCGCAAAACTTGGTAGCAGTCCACCTGTCATAGCAGAATACTTCAGATCAGAGGCAGATCCCTTGGCACACATATCAAATTCATCCATTGGAACATCAAGACGAGCAGGAATTGAGCCCTTATAAATATTAAAAATTTTCTGGAAATTCTTACCCATTATAGAGCTAGCAAGTGCTTTTTGACCATCGATTTTGCTTTTCCCTTTCATTCCGTAAAAAATGAAACTATCAACATTGTACAAATATCCGTGGTCAGATGGAGTGGGAAGACAATAATAGTCAACACCTGGTTTTAAACCAGCATTGGAGAATTCTCCCTTAGCCCAATCTCCCATAATTTGGAAAGCAGCTTTACCATTCATGACCATTGCAGTAGCCACGTTCCAATCTCTCCCTGGCATTCCTTTATCTGTAAATCCTTGAAGTTTACGCATTTGGTCGAAGACTTTAACCATAGTAGGGCCACTTAAAGCATTCATATCTAATTCGACAATTGCTTTATGGTAGAATTCATTTCCACCAATTCCAAGAAGTACTGCCTCAAATACCGTAGCATCCTGCCAAGGCTGACCACCATGGGCAAAAGGAATTATTCCTGCTGATTGCAACTTGCTTGCTGCTGCATTAAATTCATCCCAAGAAGTTGGCATTTTCAGTCCATGAGAATCTAGAACCTTTTTATTCGCCCAGAACCAGTCAATTCTGTGTATGTTTACAGGAGCAGCACAGTACTTAGTGAACCCATCACACTTCATATGATTTGAAACCTGAGAACTTAATAAAGAATCCCAATTCTCAGCTTTAGCTACCGCATGAATGTGGTAAGGAGCAACTACACCCTCTTCATCATATTCTTGAATAGTAGGACCTTTTATTTGTGAAGCTGTAGGAGGATCGCCTGCGACTATTCTGGACTTAAGAGTAACGTTTGCAGCATCTCCACCGCCACCTGCAACAGGCATATCTTTCCAAGTTCCTCCTTTTTTAGCAAAATCATCCTTAAGGACCTGTAATGCTTTTGCTTCACCACCTGAAGTCCACCAATGAAGCACTTCAGCCTCTCCACCTGCCATTGCAGTACTTACTGTACTAAAGGCAAAAATGAATCCTATAATTAACTTTTCTAATTTAACTAACATATTTTCTCCTATGTTCTGATTTTATTTACTTAAATTGAATTAAAAATAATTTTTGGTTCAAATATCCAAAAATTTTTGTGCTTACTTACCAACATTGAACCATCGACAAATATAAGCACAAACTGTAATATGCTGCAATTGAATAATACTAAATGCAGCAGGCAATTATAGATTTCAATAATAAAAATCTTTAAATGCTTACTAAAAGTTGAGCTATGGGAACTCACTCTCGTTTGAAACGAAAAAAAATATTTTTAAAAATTATATTTAGCGATATCTTACAGTACTAAAGGATTTCCCTTTAACCTCAAATTCCTGATATGAACCTGAGGCCTCGCCTCCTCCTACAAGTTCCACATTGGAGGCACCGACATAATCTATTGCACCACCCTTTGCAAGAATTATAAGTCCTTTTCTAAGTTCACCAGGCATAATTTTTACACCAGGCGCATTTGCCACAGCAAACACATTAGAAGCGATAGCTGCACGGTCTGTAGAACCCGCAGACTGCATTGCCAGCATCAGAAGAGCAGCTGCATCATAGGACTCACCCGTAAATGGTCCACCTACCGTAATACCTGCTGATTGCGCCATTCCCTTAAAGGTTTCAGACCCTTTTGAATCAGTTCCAGGAACTGTTCCGAATGTCCCAGAAAGATCTCCTTCCATATTTTTTAAAAGAGATTCCCCATACATCCCGTCTGCCAAGATAAACTTATCGAAAGATCCTGAATCAAGTGATCCCTGAATTATGTGGTTACCACCCTGATCAACATAACCAAATACCGCAAGAACATCTGCTCCTGAAGCATCTAGTGTAGCAACTTCAGCTGAGAAATCAGCTTTGTCAGCTTCGTGAGGCACTACTGCGCTAACTTTTCCTCCCAGTCCCTTATATGCATTAATAAATGAGTCAGACAAGCCTTTACCGTAATCATTGTTAATGAAAGTGACAGCGACGTTGTTGATGCCACGCTCAATAGTTATTTCAGCTAATACTTGTCCCTGTCTTGCGTCAGAAGGTGCTGTTCTGAAGAAATAACCATTATCAGCAATTGTACTCAATGCTGGCGAAGTTGCAGACGGTGAAATCATAGCTACACCGTTTGGCACTGCAACATTGTTAGCAATCGCTGTGGTAACACCAGAGCAGTCTGCTCCCATGATTCCAGTAACTTTATCAGAAGTGATCAATCTTTCTGCTGTCGCAGTGGCTGCTGCAGCATCAATACAAGTTGAATCACCACGGACTACACTGACTTTTTGTCCACCCAACAATTGACCTGAATCAGAAACCTCTTTAAAAGCCATTTCTGCTGATTTCCCCATATCAGGAGTTAATGACTCAATTGGGCCTGTAAAACCTAAAATTATTCCCATTTTTATTTGAGCAAAAGCCAATGTAGGAATTATGAAGGCCCATACAAATGCAAAAGCAATCTTATGAAAAATGCTTTTTTTATACATACTTCTCCTTAGTTTATAATAGCTAATTCAGTATCGAAATCTGCCAGAGTACATTCTCCAGATAGACCATCAGAATTATCCAAAAATATTAATTATCTTAAAATTTATGAAGTTCTGTTTCAATACAATCATTTACATTAATAGCATTTTTATTGGCAATTTCAAGTAATTTTACAAAAATAAAAATTAAAATAATGTTTTTTAAACATTGTTTTTGTAGAATAAAAAAATTTTTTTTTGTCCTAAATACTGGCGTATTTATGGTTCTTGCTTTTAAACATATTCAGGGTTAGCCTAACAATGTTAAGATTAATATTTAAATTTCACTGTCAGAAGAACATTTAAATTAATCCGAAAAAATAATCACACACAATACTTATGATACGAGTTCTATTTGTCTGTATGGGAAACATTTGTCGCTCACCATGCGCCGAAGGTATAATGCAATTTTTAATAAAAGAGCAGGGACAAGAAAATGAGATCGAATGTGATTCTGCAGGTACTATTGATTATCACCAAGGTGATTCTGCTGACCTAAGGATGCGAGAGCATGCAAGTTTGCGAGGTTATGAGTTGAACAGCATTTCACGTAAATTTATTTTTGAAGATTTTCAAAATTTCGACTGGATTATTACTATGGATGAAAATAATTTCAGTCAAGTCAGCATGCGAGACCATAATAATAAATTTACACATAAAATCAAGCGTATAACTGATTTTTGTCAAGTATCGAGAATAACCTCAGTTCCTGACCCTTATTATGGAGGTGACCAGGGTTTTGAAACTGTTATTGATATATTAGAGGATGCATGTGGAGGTCTTTTGAAGTATTTAAAATCTAATAAGCAATGAATCCTGATTTAAAGTCTCACATTGAAAAAATTATTTCTGAGTCTATTAAATCTTCTTCTTCTGTTTCAGGAGGATGTATCGCGGATTCATACAAACTACTGCTTGAGTCTGGGAAGATATATTTTCTCAAACATTTAAGTAGCATTGGTTCAAGAACGTTTGATGCTGAAGAGCTTGGGCTAGAAGAGCTTCGCAAATCAGGTGCTGTAAATGTTCCTGAGATCGTAAAAAAAGGATCTGATTTTCTGCTACTACAATGGATTGAAGCCGATTACAGCAGTTCGAATTACAGCATGGAAATGTTGGGGAGACAATTTGCGGAACTGCATAGATACCGTGGAAAAAAGTATGGATTTTCTAAAAATAATTTTCTTGGTTACACCCCGCAGATAAATAAACCTTCCCAGGAAGGAAGTTTTAATTGGGCTCAATTTTATACAGAAAATAGACTTGAATTTCAAACTAGTTTGGCTGTTAAAAATGGATATGCATCTTCTGAAATGAGGAATTTAATGGAAAATCTAATTAAGAAAGTTCCAAATTTAATTTCTGGAACTGAGGAAAAACCGTCTCTTTTGCATGGAGACTTATGGAGAGGTAATTACATAATTGATAAGAAAGGTACTCCATGGCTGATTGATCCGGCTGTTTACTATGGTCACCGTGAAGCAGATTTGGCTATGACCTCGTTGTTTGGTGGATTTTCAAATGCTTTCTATTCAGCATATAAGTCTTCTTATCCAATTTCTCCAGGATATGCCGAACGTGAACCTTTGTATCAGCTGTATCACTTGTTGAACCATCTCAACTTGTTTGGAACAGGATATTATGGTCAAGTTATTTCGGTCCTCAGACGTTATGCAGGTTGAGTCACGAGTTTAGTTGAATTCTTAGATATTATTATTGCATATACAATTTTAACCCCGGGCGAATGATTTCTATAAAACGTGAATTTAGCCAAAGCTCTTCTATCTGATTAGAATGGAATTAATTCCCCCACCACTTCTCCTGTCTCATAAATATTTTTCTAATAAGTCTTTCATAGAATTCCATGAACTGATATCCGCACTTTTATTATAAGCAAGTGGAATGTTATATTTGCTTCCAAGTTTATCTGCAGCAGGATTTGAAAACCCGTGTAATGCCGCCTTGTATGAAATAAACTCATAATCTGCTTTAGCAGTATCCATCTCTGATTTAAATTGTTCTATGGCTTCTTTGGAGATAAAGTCGTCCGCATCACCATGGCAGACAAGTATTTTAGCTTTTACATCTTCATCTAAGGGATTTAAAAATGAATACAGAGCACCATGAAAGCTAACAACTGCTCTGACTCCCATGCCCATGCGTGCCATATTAAGAACTAATGCTCCACCGAAACAATATCCAATGGCTCCAAGTCTGTTTGAATCTGAAAAAGCATGTTCCTTAAGAACATTAAAAGAGACTTTTAGACGTGCTTTTGTGGCCTCCTTATCTTCTAATAATGCATTCATAAGTGAACCTGCTTCCTCAGGTGTTTCTACTATTTTACCTTCACCATACATGTCCACTCCAAGGGCTAAATAGCCTAGTTCAGCAATTTGTTCTGTTCTTTTTTTTATGTATGAATTCAAACCCCACCATTCAGGAAAGATAAGTACTCCCGGCCTTTCCTGACTTAACGAATCGTCCCAAGCAAGATATCCCTTAAAATCCATGCTATCAACCGAGTATGATATAAATTCAGTTTGAATATTCATTTTTTATCTATATTTATTATTTTAAAAAAAATAATTTATCTAAAATATAAAATATGTGTTTTCTATTCAATTGACAAATAATTTCAATTAACTGCTAAAAAACTAAATTAAATATTGAATTTTTACAAATTGTTAAATCTTTTTCTTTAATAGTTCTACTTATTAATTAGCAGCATTATGCCCATTATACAAAGTATTATGGGTTTGACATTTGTGTGTTCATCTTTATAATCATTTGGGTTTTGTTCACTTAACTCAAATACGAATTTTAAAATTTTGGGAAACACTAATAATAGTGAAGCTTACGTTAGTTTCCAGAATGTTCAAAAAACTTATGATGGTGAAAGCTTTGTCATAAAAAATTTGAATTTAGATGCTGAACGTGGTGAATTTATCACTATGCTTGGACCCTCTGGATCTGGTAAAACTACTTGCCTTTTGATGCTTGCTGGTTTTGAAACCGCTACCTATGGAGAAATAATACTAGACGGCACTTCGATCAACAATGTCCCACCTCACAAACGTAACATTGGTATGGTATTTCAAAACTATGCTTTGTTTCCTCATCTGACTGTAAACGAAAATCTAGCTTTCCCACTGCAAGTTAGAAAAGTTGAAAAATACGAAATAGAAAAAAAAGTCAGAAATGCCTTGGAGATGGTACAATTGGGTGAGTATGGATCAAGAAGGCCTATGCAATTATCTGGAGGACAGCAACAGCGTGTTGCAGTAGCAAGGGCACTGGTCTTTGAACCAAAGATTGTGTTGATGGATGAACCGCTCGGGGCACTTGACAAGCAGTTACGTGAACAAATGCAATATGAAATTAAAGAATTACACGAAAAATTAGAAGTGACCGTTGTTTATGTGACTCATGATCAGAGTGAGGCTTTGACAATGTCAAATCGTATTGCGGTATTTGATGATGGAATTATTCAGCAATTGGCACCACCAAATGTTTTATATGAATCTCCAGAGAATGCATTTGTAGCCCAATTTATTGGTGAAAATAATACATTATCTGGAAAGGTAATAGCTATTAATAAAGAAATTTGCACAGTAGAGGTCGGAGAAAATGAGACACTAAGAGCTCTTGCAGTTAATATTGAGGGTATAGGCTCAGATACTATGATCTCATTAAGACCTGAAAGAGTGGTTGTCAATCCTGAAAATGGCAGTTACCCCAATATTGTAAGTGCAGAAGTTATTGAATTGATTTATTTGGGAGACCATATTCGTTCCCGAATGAAAGTTTGTGGACATGACGATTTTATCGTCAAGATCCCAAATTCTGCTCATCATGCTCAATTGAAGCCTGGTAATACAGTAAAAGTTGGATGGTTGGCAGAAGATGCTCGGGCGTTGGATGCGCCCGCATAAACCTGGTATAGATTCACAGTGAGTCTATGGGTAATTATTAAAGTCTCGAGAATCTGACAATTGATAAGTCATTCGGGGCAAAACCTAATATTGAAGGATAAGGTATGAATACTTTCTTGCGTGTTATGACGGCATCAGCTGTGATGGCAATGGCTGGATTAGTAGGCCAAGTAATGGCGGCAACTGAATTGGTTGTTGTTTCTTGGGGTGGAGCATATACTGCGAGTCAGCAAAATGCTTATCATGCCCCATACATGAAGAGAAATTCTGGGATCAAGATAATTAATGATGATTCTGCAGGAAGTGCTGTAGCCAAATTGAGGGCTATGAGTCAGGCTGGAAACACTACATGGGATTTGGTAGATGCAGTTGCTTCAGATGCTATGATGCTTTGTGATGAAGGTTTGGTAGATGAAATCGATCATAACAGAGTTTTAGCATCTGCTCCTGACGGAACTTCGGCGACAGATGATTTTGGTGATTTTATTGTTTCTCCATGTTTTATTCCACAGATCGTTTATTCGACTACTTTCGGATATCGGAAGGATAAAGTTTCAAGACCAATGACAAGTGTATGTGATGTTTTTGACTTGGTAAATTTCCCAGGTAAACGTTCCTTAGAGAAAAAACCAATAAATAATATGGAGTGGGCACTTATATGTGATGGTGTTGCTCCAGCTAAGGTTTATGATGTCTTAGGAACAGATGCTGGAGTAACTAGAGCTTTGGCTAAATTAGACACCATTAAAAGCAATGTCGTTTGGTGGACTGCAGGAGCTCAAACTCCTCAGTTATTAGCTGATGGTGAGGTAATAGTAGGTTCAACATACAATGGACGATTGTTTGCTCTAATTGAGGAACAAAAACAACCTGTAGCCATGCTTTGGGATTGGCAGGTTTTTGATCTAGATGGATGGGTTGTACCGAGTGGTGGTAAGAATAAAGCTGAAGTTATGAAGTATCTTCGCTTTGCTACCGATACACAAAGACTGGCAGATCAGGCTAAGTTCATATCCTATGGTCCAACGCGTGCTTCATCTGCACCTCTTGTAGGAAAGCATGCTTCTTTGGGAATTGAAATGGCACCGCATATGCCTACAGATCCTGAAAATGCAAAAACTACTTTACTCTTCAACTATGAGTTTTGGGCAGATAATCGTGACGATCTTGATGCCAAGTTCAATGCATGGTTGTTAAAGTAAAAAGTTTATTTGAACATATACGATTTATCGTAAGCCGGGCGGAATCAATATTTCCCCGGCTTGTTCATTTGAAATTTGCGTATATATAATTCACGTCAAATTTTAAAAAGTCTTTAGAAATGGTGAAAGAACCAGTGTCAAATATTTCGTAAAACAGATACCCAAAATTTAGTTTCCTTTCTGAATTGATGGAACAATCCCCTGATAAAAACATTTTAGTCACCGCTGACGGAATACCTCTCAAGACAAGCTTGGCTAGAGCCCAGCGGCGCAGTAAATTTGTGGCATTTATGATGGTCTTCCCGTTGCTGTTTTTTATTATGATTGGATTTATTGTTCCAATAGTAGATATGCTTTTTCTATCTATAGATAATTCTATTGTTAATAGAATTTTGCCTAATACAGTAGAGTCACTAAAAAACTGGGATCCATATGCAAATGAATTACCTGATGAAGCTGTTTATGCTTCAATGGTAGATGATATAAAAAAAGCTAAAAAGGCACGAGAGCATACTAAAATTGGTACGCGTCTTAATTATGAAAGTTCTGGTTTTGCAAGTTTGTTCAGGAAAGCCGGTAGGAAAGTTCAAAAAATAGATAAGCCCCCTTATAAGGAAGCTCTAATTAAGACAGATAAACGCTGGGCTGATATTTATACTTGGCAAGTAATTAAACAAAACTCATCTGACCTAACAGATGGATACTACTTGGCAGCATTTGATTTCACGAGAAAATTCACTAATGGTAAAGTTGAGCCATTACCAGAGAAGGATAGCATCTACATAAAATTATTTTTTAGAACCCTTTTGCTGAGCACCTTGATTACTTTTTTAACATTTGTTATCGGGTTCCCTGTCTCTTATATGCTGGCAAATGTCCCTACTCGAATCAGTAATATTTTAATTATTTTTGTGCTTCTACCATTCTGGACCTCTTTGCTTGTTCGTACTACATCCTGGATAGCACTATTACAGCAGGAAGGAGTTATTAATGATTTTTTGATTTTGATTGGTATTATATCTGAAGACGGCCGTTTGGCAATGATTCATAATGCTACGGGTACAGTTATAGCCATGACACATATTCTTTTGCCATTTATGATACTCCCTTTATTTAGTGTGATGAAAACTATTCCAAAATCATATTTGCGGGCAGCCATTTCTTTGGGAGCTCATCCTTGGGTTGCATTCTGGAGGATATATTTTCCTAATACAGGGCCAGGTATTGGGGCAGGTTCAATTTTAGTTTTTATTTTGGCAATTGGTTACTATATTACTCCAGCACTTGTTGGAGGAAGTTCAGGAACTTTTATAAGCAACAGGATTGCGTATCATATATCAAACTCACTAAATTGGGGTTTAGGTTCTTCTATCGGAGTAATTTTATTAGTAATTGTGCTTTTCCTTTTCATTCTATACGACCGAATTATAGGTATTAAAAACATGAAATTAGGATAACAATGAGTCGTTTGCCTTCATACTTGTCTCTACCGGAAAGAATCTGGCATTACATGTTTTGGATAATATGTTTTTTAGTATTATTCTTCTTAGTATTCCCACTTCTTGTTATTACTCCTCTTTCTTTTAATGCTGTGCCCTTCTTTACATTTACAAAAGAGATGCTCGCATTCGAACCTGAAGGATATTCATTGGTATGGTATAAAGAATTTTTTACTAGTTTGAATTGGCAAGGGGCAGTTAAAAATTCAATTATAATAGCATTTTTTGCAACTATAATTTCTACTTTTTTGGGTACGCTTGCGGCTTTGGGACTTTCGAGAGAACACATGCCTTTTCGAACACTTATCATGAGTCTTTTGATCTCGCCAATGATAGTACCCCTTATTATTTCTGCTGCAGGAATGTTCTTTTTTTATAGTCGTATAGGTTTGCAAGGTACTCACTTAGGAGTAATTTTAGCACATGCAGTTCTTGGGACACCATTTGTTGTGATTACAGTTACTGCAACCTTGACTGGATTTGATAACAATCTAATTAGAGCTTCTCAAAGTCTAGGAGCATCTCCAACAAAAACATTTTTTAAAGTTGTAGTCCCATTAATAACTCCTGGTGTAATTTCTGGTGCTCTGTTTGCTTTCGTCACGTCTTTTGATGAAGTTGTCGTAGTCCTTTTCGTTGGTTCTTATAAGCAACGTACGATACCATGGCAAATGTTTTCCGGAATAAGAGAGCAAATTAGTCCTACCATCCTTGCAGCTGCAACATTGTTGATTTTAATAACAATATCACTTTTAACAACACTTGAATTACTGCGAAGACGCACTGAACGCCTTAGGGGAGTTTCACCTTCCTGATAAAATTTAAATTATAATACTGTTGATTTGAACATTACATTTGTGGAAAATCGTAAAAATTACCACGAAAATTGGGAAGGAAAGACATTTTATTCAGGAAATAACAAAAAAAAAATACTAGAGACTGGTATTCCGGTATATGATTCATGTTCAGTTATTTTCTCATTTTTTAAACGGTGTCTTGTTCCTTCAACAGAAAAGTCCCGAAAAAAAGGTGCAGGAGCTGGTCTGTTTGAAACAGATTGAATGTACTTTGTAAATAAATATAGATGAATAAAAGACTTGTTAATTAGATTTTTTAAAAATGTAAACACAAAAATATCTTTTATTATTTATGTCTGTTCTTTTGCAATGTAATTTTGCAATTTTATGTAAAAACATTTATAACTTAGCAATATATCCTTTATCAAACCAGAACACTTAGCTAATATTTTAGGCTGATCAGTTTCTGATTTTCTTAGTTAATTACAATATATCCTTTATAATCTTGAAAAAGTACTACTATTCATGGAAAGAATGTTTAATAGACATTCAGAAGATAGCAAGACAGGTATCTTTGTCCAACTTTAATCCCGATGTTATAGTAGGCGTTTCGAGAGGTGGTTTAGTACCTGCAGTAGGATTAAGTCACTGGTTTCAATTGCCCATGGTGCCAATTCAGACTTCACTAAGGGACTTTCCAAACTGGGTTAAATATATACCGGACAAAGAGCACAAAAATATACTTATTGTAGATGATGTATGTGATGAAGGAGAGACATTTCACAAAATTAATCTTGAAATCAATGAGTTTTGTGAAGAACCTAAGTTTGCTTCCCTTTGGTGGAACAATGAATGTAATTTTACACCCCATTTCTTTGCCAGAGAAGTGGCTAAAGATACTGAAAATTTGTGGATACATTTCCCATGGGAATTTGAGAATACACAGGAATACATCACTGAATAAAAAATGCATATAGAAAACGAAATAAAGTATGACTTTTCAGATGTACTGATTAAACCTAAACGCAGTTACTATACCTCTAGAAAAGAAGTGGATTTAGAAAGAGAGTTTAGTTTTAAGTGGTCCAGTCAAGTCTGGAAAGGTATTCCTGTAACAGCAGCAAACATGGATACAGTTGGAACGATTGGTGCTGCGAAAGTATTGAGTAGACATAACACGCTGACTTGTCTTCATAAATTCCATTCAGTAGACGAATTAATTAAAATTCCTTTAGAAATTAGAAAAAATGTTGCAATTACAATCGGAATTGCTGAAGGATTTGATATTCTATATGAGCTTGGTGATGATCTTAAAAAATTTAAATTCATTTGTATTGATGTCGCAAATGGTTATACAGAACAATTTTCTGAGTTTATAAAAAAGGTACGTGCTGAATTTGAGGAAAAAATTATAATCGCAGGAAATGTCTGTACCCCAGAAATGACAGAACAATTGATATTGTCTGGTGCCGATATAGTAAAAGTAGGGATTGGGGGCGGCTCCGCATGTATCACCAGAAATGTTGCAGGTGTTGGAATACCACAATTGAGTGCAGTTATTGATTGTTCAGATGCTGCACATGGTATTGGAGGAATGGTTATGTCCGACGGTGGATGTACATGTTCTGGTGATATCAGTAAGGCCTTTGGTGCAAATGCTGATTTTGTAATGTTGGGAGGTTTACTTGCAGGTCATGATGAAAATAGTGAAAATATAACTGTCGACGAAGAAACTGGGAAAAAATTTGTTAAGTTTTATGGTATGGCCAGCAGTAACGCTCTTGAAAAGTATTATAGTGATAATTTAAAAATTGATTATAAAGCAAGTGAAGGTAAGGTGGTTAATATACCCTATAAAGGGCCGCTTGAAGACACATTACTGGATCTTCTTGGTGGTTTAAGGAGCACATGTACATACATCGGAGCAAAAAAAATAAAAGATATTTCAAAATGTACTACATTTGTATGTGTAAATAATCAATTAAACAATTATTTCAATTAAAATTAAATATATCCTGAGGTAGCAGTTTTTTAGTATTAATATAAAATATTTTGAAAAATACTCTGTAAAATATATATTGGTAACTGAGTGTTTTTTTCTCCCTAACAGCTTTATTTAATCCAAAAATATACTCAATCTTCTCAATAGGTTTCACTACCTTATTAACTGGGAAAATATTTATTGAGTAGCTAATTAAATTTTTAAAAGCATGGAACAACTTATTACCATTAAAAATGGGAATAAACAAAATTCAGTTTTTTCTTCTGAAGAGATTCAAAATCGTCTCAGAGATCTCCGTTCAAATATGGAAACAGAAAATATCGATACAATTTTATTCACATCCATTCACAACATAAACTATTACAATCATTTTGTTTATTGTTCGTTTGGAAGACCATATGGACTGATAGTTAATCATGATAAAATCAAATCAATATCTGCAAATATTGATGGAGGTCAGCCATGGAGAAGAGGTTTTGGAGATAATATTATTTATACCGACTGGAAAAAAGATAATTATTTCACGGCAGTAAAAAATGAAATAAAGAACAAGGGGCGAATAGGAATTGAATATGATCATATCAATTTAGAAAATTTGAAAAAATTGAAGGATTTACTTCCTAATGCAGAATTTGTTGATATCTCAAGAATATCTATGCGTCAGAGAATGGTAAAATCAGTTGAAGAAATTGATCTTATTCGAAATGGAGCGCAAGTGGCTGATATTGGTGGAGCTGCATGCGTGGAAGCAATTGGAGAAGGAATCCCAGAACACGAGATTTCGATTCATTCAACCACTGCTATGGTTCGAGAAATTGCGCATAGGTATCCTGAAAGCGACATCATGGACACATGGACATGGTTTCAATCTGGTATTAATACAGATGGAGCGCATAATCCTGTAACTACAAGAAAAATTCATAAAGGTGATATATTAAGTCTAAATTGCTTCCCAATGATTCAAGGATACTATACAGCTTTGGAAAGAACTTTATTTTTTGAAAATGCTTCAGAGCGTCATTTAGAAGTATGGCAGGCTAACGTGGAAGTTCACCAGCATGGTCTTGAAATTATTAAGCCCGGAGTACGTTGCTGTGATATTGCTTTAGAGTTGAATGATATATTTAGAAAACACGATTTGCTTCAATATCGAACTTTTGGATATGGTCATTCTTTCGGGACATTATCTCATTATTATGGTCGCGAAGCTGGTCTGGAGTTGCGTGAAGATATAGAAACTATTCTAGAGCCAAATATGGTAATATCTATGGAGCCAATGGTGATGCTTCCTGAGGGTTTACCAGGGGCTGGAGGCTACCGTGAACATGATATTTTAGTTTTAACTGAAGATGGTGCGATAAACTTGACAGGATTCCCTTTTGGTCCTGAACATAATATAATAAGTTAACAAATATAATCACTTAAGAAATTCTGCCAAAGATTTTCCTTTGACAGTTATAGTGTTTCGACTTCCATCATTATTTTCTTTAGATACTTTATTTTCTTCAATTTGTTTTTGTAGTTTTTTCCCGAAAATATCAAATTTCATTTTTCTGAATGCGAGCATGATATAAAAACCTGTAATTCCTCCCATTATAAGCAAACCTGCAGCTTCAATCTTAGAATATTCACCTAAATCTGTAACCATCCATAATGCTGGCAAAAATCCTCCGATCGGGTATTTTTCTGAGTTGAAAGTATTTATCATAAGAATGCTGATTATCGCGAATATTACACCAGAACCTGCACCTATAAGAAGTATATTTATTGCTCCCATTTAATTGATTATATTATATATTTAGTTTTAGCATTTTAATACCAATTTTACATTATAAATTGGACTTAGTTTTCTATCACTACTCTATCAGATCTGACTAGATTAAACCAGAAATTTGAAGTTACAAAAAATTACTAAATTAAAAATTTCTAAATTTGATTTCAGCAACTCATTTTTGTAAAATGAAGGCATTAGTTTAATTGTAAATATTAAAATAAGGTTATAAAAAATCTAATGTTACTAGAAATAAATAAACTATATAAATCTTTTAAGCAGGCTGATCATGGTAAAATTGATGTTTTAAAAAATATTAATCTTGAAATACATGAGGGTGAAACAGTGGCAGTTGTGGGACAATCAGGCAGTGGGAAATCGACACTTTTATCTTTGATGGCAGGATTAGACCGACAAACAACTGGATCGCTGCGATTAAGAGACAAAGAAATAAGTGAAATGAGTGAAGCGAATCTGACTCAATTCCGAGCAAAAAATATTGGAATTATTTTTCAACAGTTTTATTTGATGCCCCACCTTACAGCATTGGAAAACGTAAGCTTACCATTGGAAATGTTTGGATATGAAGATTATATTTTTCGTGCGAAAGAAGCACTTGAGCATGTCAGTCTTTCAGACCGTGAAAAGCATTTCCCAAATCAACTAAGTGGAGGAGAGTCTCAAAGGGTAGCTATCGCTAGAGCAATAGTTACAAGACCTTCAATTCTTCTTGCAGATGAGCCTACTGGAAATCTTGATAATGAAACCGGTATTCAAGTTGCAAATCTTCTTTTTGACTTGGTAAAAACAACGGGAATGACAATGTTGCTGGTAACTCATAACACAGAGATGGCTGGTCGTTGCTCTAGACAGATGACTCTTCAGTATGGAACTTTTCAATGAAAAAACCATACTCTTTTTTCTGGTCTAAACTGGCATTAAAAGAACTTCTGAACAATAGACGTTTCAGTATTTTTTTCCTTTTCAACCTTGCTCTCGGGCTTGCAGGTTTTATTGCTCTGGATTCTTTCAAAGAATCACTTGATATACATTTAGGAAAAAATTCACAGGCAATTCTTGGAGCAGATTTAGCTCTAACAAGTTATGTCCCCATTGATGATAAAACTTTAGGAAATCTTGAATCAATTTTTCCTGAAAACACTATGTCTACTCAAAAAATTAGCCTTTTCACCATGGTCGCTTCCAAAAAAAGATCAGTACTGGTGCAGGTGACTGGTATAGGAGAAAAATATCCATTTTATGGAAAAATGGTTCTGAGAGAATCAGGTAAGGTAATTCCTGAAATGGTACTTCAAAATCTAGACTTTAAGAAAGATGCATGGATTTATCCCGAACTCCTTTTAATGCTAAATATAAATGAAGGGGAAAATATTGATATTGGTGAGACTAGTTTTCGTGTTATAGACTCAGTTATTGATGATCCAAGCAGTTCTATGTCATCATTTGGTTTCGCGCCGCGAATATATTTAGGTTTGAATAAAATTGAGGAAACAGGACTGCTGAGCAAAAAAAGCAGGGTCAGTTATCAGTATCTTTATCGCTTCCCTAAAGGAACAGAGCTTAAAGTACTTGTTGAAAACTTACGGGGCAAAATACAAAAATTTGATGATTCATTTTCAAAAATCAGAGTAAGAACTCATAAAAGAGCAGCTAACAGCTTGGGTCGTGTTTTGGGCTACCTCAATGATTATTTGGGGCTTATAGCTCTAATCGCAGTATTTTTAGCTGGAATTGGTGCTGCATATTTGTTTAGAAACTATCTGGTGCACCGTTTTCAAGAAATGTCAATTTTGATGAGTCTTGGAGCAACTCGCCAACAAACCTATCGCATGGTGTTATGGCAACTCGTATTCTTGGGTACCGCAGCAGCATTAATTTCTATTATCTTTTCTCTTGGAATATTGCCACTATTGGAATTGTTACTAGAAAACTTTCTTCCCCGTGGTTTTGAGACAAATGTCAATTTAAGCAGTTTAGTATTTGCTCTTATTTTGGGAAGCATTGGAAGCCTAGTTTTTTGTCTTCCAGTTCTTACCCGGATTCACTCAGTACAACCACTTATGCTTCTACGCAAAAATAACGGCAACCATGGATCTGAAACTTTGATTTTGCGTCAAACTCTGAGTTACTTTCCATTAATAATTTTATCATGGATATTGTCAGTCTGGCAGTCTCAATCATTTATAGTTGGTAGTGCTTTTGTTGGAATGTTGTTCTGTTCGGTATTATTATTGGGGTCTATGTCATGGATAATATTAATGTTTGCAGGAAAACTCAGTCAGACATCTGGTAATACAATAAAAAGACTTGCTTTTCGCAATTTGCAACGCAATAGGGCAGGAGCAATATCTTGTTTTGTTGCACTTTCTCTTGGAACTTTACTTATAAATTTGATTCCACAAATATATCAGGGTTTACAAGAGGAAATTTCCCGTCCTGCTGATTTCCGAATACCAAGCTTGTTTTTGTTTGATATCCAAACTGAGCAAATTGAACCACTTAAAAATTTACTAGCCGACAATAAAATGAATTTAAATTATATTTCACCTATGGTCAGGGCGCGTTTGGAAAAAGTTAATGGCAGGAAATACAAATCAGATTTTAATGAGGGTCTAAGTACGAGAGAAAGACAGCGAGAACAGGGATTCCGTATGCGAACCTTAAACCTTTCGTATAGAACAAAGTTATCAGATTCAGAAAATATTGTTGAAGGACGTAAGCTTGCCGGCAACTATGATTGGAATTCTGATATGCCGGCAGAAGTTTCACTAGAAGAAAGATTTGCTGAAAGAATGGGGTTAAAGCTTGGTGATTTTCTCGAATTTAATGTACATGAAGTCCCAATTTCAGCAAAAGTAATAAATTTACGAAAAGTCAAATGGAATAGTTTTCAGCCTAATTTTTTCATCCTATTTCAACCTGGTGTTCTAGATGATGCGCCTGCCACTTATCTTGCTTCTATGGGAGGTCTTGATAGATTGGAAAGAATGAATTATCAGAATTTGATAGTACAGGAATACCCTAATATTTCAGTAATTGATGTAACAAGGACTGTAGAACGTATTCTAAAAATATCGGACCAAATGGTTTTGGCACTCCGTTTTATGGCGTATCTTTCGATAATGGCTGGACTTGTTGTTGTTTTTTCCATTGCCAGACATGAAGTGCAGGGGAGGTTGTGGGAGCTAAACCTGCTTAAAGTACTAGGTGCTAAATTTAATGATATACAGAAAATGATTCAGATCGAATTTGCTATATTAGGCATTTGTGCAGGACTTTTTGGAGTAGGTGTAAGTTTGATAATGTCATACGGAATAGCTTGGTGGTTTTTTGAAAACCTTTGGAAATGGACATGGCAGACAAGTTTAGCAAGTGTGATAGGAGTTACAACATTAAGTGTTATAGTAGCATGGATAGCGACACGCAAAACATTGAAATCGTCCCCGCTTAATTTGTTAAGAAGTTCATAATATTACAGATATAAGATAGAATTTAATGCATTTTGGGAGAACACATTTCATATATTTCTCGATTAAGAGGAGTAAGACCTAGTTGGTTAATAACTGTGATTGCTGATTGCACTGCAGATTCAAGTAGAGGGACTCCTGGTGCAGCATAGGACCCACAGAAAAATACCTTTCTATTTGGTAATTGATGCACGTCATTAAGTTGTTGTAATAATTTTTGATTTTCTCCAGAGACAACTGCACGTTCCATAGTTAAAGTTTTGTAAACTTTTTCTTGCCTTGGTTCAATAATTGGGTTCCATGTTTGAAGAATTGGCTCATGTCTCGCAATAGATGGTTCTATAGGATTAACCCAAACACTGAACATTGAGCTACTGAAATCTTTTTTTACCTGATAGTGCAGTGCTGACCAGTCATTTTTATTTTTTGGCATGAAGCGCATATCTCTATGGATCCATAGAGTGCCAGAGGTATATGGGAATGATCTTAGAATTTTTAATTCAGGGTCATAACTATTTGGAAGAAATTTAAGTTGATTTGCCTGCACTGCGCATATCACATTATCAAACGGACCATAATTCATATTTTTAGAACTTAAAAAGATTCCTTTAGATTTCTCTGACAAATTTTTTATATAGACACCACTTTGCCAATTAAGACCCATACCAAGTTTTTCTGCTAAGGCTTTTGTTCCTCCTGCAATTCTCCGCAATCTATCACCAAAAACAATTTTTTTCATCAAATCAAGAATCTGAATAGCAGGCCATTTTTCAAGTGATTTTTCATCACAGGTACAAATAGTAGTTAAGAGAGGAAATAAAAATCCCTTCGAGAAAAGAGGTGCAAAGTTTAGTTGTTCAATAAAGTCCTTAACAGTCAATTCTGGAGGAAAATTATCTGGATTTAATTTTAAAATCTTAAAAAATCCCAATAAAATCTGGTAAGTTTCAGATTGAAAAAGATAACGTACTGGAACCCATGGAATCAATTTAGAGCCTAGGCGAAATTTGCTGCTTCTGAACCATGTACTTTCATCAAGCCAACTACATGCAACAGGTGTGTCGACTTCAAAAGTTTTCACACTAAGAATTTCACACATTTTCAAAGTTAACGGCCAAGCATGAGGGCTCATAACCCTCAATGGTATATCTACATAGCCTGAATTTTGATCATCAAGATCTAAGTTAAGACTATTTAGATCCATACCACGTTTCGAACTTGCTTCGAAGATTGTGACTTCTGCACCTGAATCACGGCATAATAATCCAGCTGTTAGGCCAGCTATGCCACTGCCAATCACTGCTATTTTTTTATCCAATTTTCATGATAGTTTTAATTTTACAATTATATTTTTAATAAATAGGTCTTAATATTTTTTAGATATCTGTGGGTAGATTTCTGATCTTATAATTATCCATAATTTACAAGAAAATTAGATTTTGATATTTTTATAATGATTTATTAATGGCCATATAGCGCTCTTTATGGACTAATTCATGAGCTATCAAGCTTTTTGGTCTATAAGTCAAGCAAATGCCAATACCAATTGTGAAAATCGGCAAAGCAGCCCATGCCCAGCCTACGAGAGGGTTTATATAAACTTTAATTGTGATAGAATTTTCTTCTTTTGCATTTTCGCTTGAAAAGATTAGATAAAGGTCTTCAAGAAATGTTCTGCGAATAGCAACTTCGGTAAGAGGTTGAGGCTGAGTAGGATAAAAACTTTTTGCTGGTTTCAGTATTTCAAGAAAATTATTATCTGAGTCATAAACATTGATAATTGCTGCCCTGTGTCTAGCATTACCTGACATAAACTCACCAATATTTTTAAACTCTAGTCGATAGTTACCGATTTCTTTTGATTCCCCAACTTCAAGTGTTAGATCTTTTTCTATACCAAAAAATGTACCTGCAAATCCTAAGAACATTAATACAACTCCAAAATGTATTAGCAAGCCACCATAACGTCTTCTGTTTCTTAAGATTACGTAATAAAATCCAATAATGAAATTACTTTTTGTTTGTTTAGCTTTCATTTGAGTGGCTAAGATAAGTTCTAATAATATGGTTGAGGTTACAAAAATTGTTGACCACAAAATGATATAAACACCCCATTGCAAACTTTTACCATAGAAGAACCAAACTAAAAAAATCGTGCCAAGGGTGGCGAAAATTGATGGATTTTGAAAGTTTCTGCGAAAATTTTCCAAGCTCGATCTTCGCCAGGGAATTAGCATGCCGATACCCATTAAAATTAATAAAGCGTAACCCATTGGTGCTGTAATTGTATTGAAGAATGGAGCTTGAATTGAAAGTTTTGTGCCCCTAACTGCTTCGGCAAGTAGAGGGAATGTTGTGCCCAACAATACTGTGAAGGCAATGCCCACGAGTAATATATTTTGAGCAAGAAACACATTTTCACGACATAATACTGATTCAATTTTATAATCTGACTCGAGTAATTGAATCCTTTTAAAAAGAAATGCAAATCCTGCTACTAAAACCAGTGCCAAATAAACTAAAAATGCAGGTCCAATTTCAGACTGGGTAAAAGAGTGCACTGAATTAATTATTCCTGAACGAGTAAGAAAAGTTCCAACAATGGTTAATCCAAATGTAGTAATGATAAGTACCACATTCCAAATCTTTAACATATTACGTTTTTCTTGTATCATTACAGAATGTAAAAATGCAGTACCAGTCAACCATGGCATTAATGCAGCGTTTTCAACAGGATCCCATGCCCAGAAGCCACCCCATCCAAGTTCTTCATATGCCCACTGTCCTCCTAGTATCAATCCAGCGGATAGGAAATACCAGGACATTAATGTCCATCGACGTGTTGTAAGAACCCATTCGTTGTCAAGTTTCCCACGTATCAGTCCCCCCATTGCAAAGGCAAAGGGCACACTAAACCCTATAAAACCTAGGTACAATGATGGAGGATGAATTGCCATGGCTGGATTTTGCAAAAGTGGGTTAAGCCCTTGTCCTTCTTTTGGTATTATTGCCTGTAAATCAAGTGGATTAGACCAACCAATGAGCAATACAAGAAGAAAAGCCAAAATTGCATTTAATGTAGTAATTACATATGGAATTATTTCTCTATTTGAATATTGATAGCGGAAAGCTACGATCATTGCAAAAAAACTCTGAACCAGTATCCAAAATAATAGTGAACCTTCTAACCCCCCCCAAAACGACGTTATTTTGTAGATAAGGGGCATGTCAGTACTTGAATGGCTCCAGACGTAAAATATACTGAAATCGCTTGTTACAAGCGAATAAATTAAGACATATGATGCAACTGATATAAGGAAAAATGATAAAATGCTAGCATTTTGAGCAGAACGGATTAGATTCCAATTATTTGTTTTTACACCAAAATGAGGTATTACAGATCCGTAAACACAAACGGCCAGTGCGGCCATTAATGAAATTGTACCAAAATCGGCCATAAATTTACTCTAGAGAACAAAATAGGTTTTATAAATTATATGAAGATACTTTATTATTATGCAGTATTTTTTGAGTTCTTGATACTTCAAATATTAAGAGGATAAGAAGAACGGATATTAATTTTACTAGTGTTAGATCATTTTTGGTTCATGCACACGGACTAAAACTCTGGAAGTCCATTCATAAGTTTAAAGTTGAGGTGAACCAGTAGTTCAAGATAGTCGTGAGTATCTGCAACTACTCCACCAAGAACAGAAGGTAGTTCTAAACCGAATTCTGAAAGGGAAGTTATCAATTTCCCAGTTACCAACCATGTCCCTGAGTTTTCGGATAGATTCAAGGGAAATATAACATTATTTGATTTTCCAGCTACCTCAAGAACTCCTCCTAATTTTGTTTTACCACTTTTCAAAGCTGCGTTTACCTGTCCGCGCGTGATAAAATCACTAACAAAACGTATGTCACTAGCTTTTTCATCTGAAAGCATTTCCACCACATCTTCGTCTCTCATGTTCACTCCTGAATCAAGTGAGTTTATTGGAAAGCTTAACACAAACCTAGTATTATTGGCATCACGTTCAACCTGAACAGATATTTCACATGTTTTGCCTATCACAACAGAATTTATAAATAGAAAAATTGTCTCTTCTGTTTGATATGCAAGACAGTGGTCTCCTTTCTTAAAAATTTCATCAGCATTCAGTTGTAGAGTTCCAATCCCTAAAGTATAAATGAAGATAAAGGACTTAATTAGATTACTGAGGAGTTTAATCATAAGTAACAATTTAATTTAAGGACATATTTATTAAAGATAGATATCTGTTTTTGACAGTTGTCCTTAAAAACAGTTGACATTTCTAGATAAAAAAAAATTAAAATGATAGAAAAATTATAAGATTATTATATACCCCATGAGGGTATCTGTCAAGATAATATAAGGTTTATAAAATCATAAACATTAACCTTAAAGAAATAATTTATAAAAAAAATAATATTCATTAATGTCTATTATTTATGTGTTAAATTCAATAGACGTAGTTTTAATTATAAAAAATATAATTCCCTTTTATGTAAAACTAATGTGTGTTAAATTAAAAAAATTTTTTTTTATGTTAAAAAAATAGTAAAAGTAATAATTAAATGCCTTTATACGACTATATCTGCAATCATTGTGATAACAGTTTCAGTGAGCTTAGAAGAACTACGGAAATAGATTCACCAATCAACTGTCCTGAATGTGGAAAAATGGAAACAAGTCGATTATTAAGTTGCTTTTCTGTTGGAGTAAATAGGCTTAGTAAGGTATCAGAACGACGTTCTGCGAATAGTCAATTCAGATGAGCAGTTTAACCAAACAGACTGGTCAGTCTGAAAAATATAGTTACTTAATGTAAAATGTTTGCAATTTAGTTCCTACTTTAAATAACCTTCCCTTAAAATATAAAGTTGTATTTAGTACTTACTAGAGAATTTATAAATTACTGTTTAAGCTAATAATAAATATTTAGAATAATACTAACAAATATAAACATTCATCACTTTTTCATTAAATAAACATTATCAAAATGATTATATAAAAATATTTTATTGAATGAATGAAATACAATATAATTGAATTAATTGGTACATTATGAACAAAATCAAGTTCAAAAAATTACCAAAAATTATGATAATAAAATGAATTTAAAAACTAATTTTAAACTAAATAGTTCATATAAGTGGGGTACTGGAGATGAGGCAGACTCAATAAGAACAATGAACTCAGAAAAACTTTTAGATTCAGTTGAGAATACTTTGAAAGGTATTAATATAGAAAATGGTGTTTGGGTATTTGGTTATGGATCATTGATGTGGAACCCTGATTTTAAATTAATTGAGAAAAGAACAGGAACATTAAAAGGGTATCATCGGCGATTATGTATAAAATCAATAGTATACAGAGGATCACCTGATTATCATGGTTTGGTATTTGGCCTAGATAATGGAGAAAGCTGTCAGGGAATGGCATTTAGAATATCAAAGGAAAATATTCAGTCTGAATTACAGAAAATATGGGCAAGAGAGATGTTTGCTGGAACTTATATACCTACATGGGTAAACGTGACTACAAAAAAGGGGGCCATTTCCGCTATCACTTTTATAATTAACCAGGATCATGACCATTATATTCCAAATCTGCAATTGGAAGAAATTGTAGAAAGAGTTGTTAGAGCTGAAGGAAACTGTGGTTCATGTCACGAATATGTTATAAATACTGCAAAAAGTCTTCACGTTTTAGGCTTACGTGACTCCAAATTGGAGAAGTT
>CACFAY010000015.1 GCA_902564345.1 uncultured SAR324 cluster bacterium | reverse complement strand
TAGTAAATTTTCTGGAAAAATTAATCATGATTATGCCTCACGAGTTGTAACTTCAACTGATAACAGTATATATCAGGTCTTACCCCAGGCAATTATTTCACCAAAAAACATAAGTGACATTCAGAAAGTGATGTCTATTGCTGGGAAAAAATATTTTTGCAAAGACATCAAAATCACAGCTCGTGGAGGTGGTACAGGCACAAATGGACAATCACTGTCAGATGGTATTGTGCTGGATTGTTCACGTTTTATGAATCGAATACTTGAAATTAATCTCAAGCAGGGTTGGGTAAGAGTGGAGCCTGGGGTGGTTTTGGATCAGTTGAACAAATTTCTTGAGCCATATAATGTCTTTTTTGCACCTGATTTATCGCCCAGTAACAGAGCGACATTAGGGGGTATGGTAAATACTGACGCATGTGGGAAAGGTTCGAGAGTCTATGGACGCACGAGTAATCATGTAATGGAACTGTCATGTGTACTCTCAAATGGTGAATTTTTAAAATCTATACCGCTTGATGAATACGAGTTAATTGAATTTAAAAACAAACCGGGTCTTACGGGAAAAGTATTTAAGATAGTAGATGAAATTGTTTCTAAAAAAGCAGACCTTATTGACAGAATCTTCCCGAGAATGAACCGTTTCATGACAGGATATAATCTTGCCAAGGTATTTGATAATCCTGAAAATAGATTCAATCTAAACTATCTACTTTGTGGATCAGAAGGGACTTTGGCAGTTGTATGTGAGGCAAAATTACGTTTGACTAAAATTCCAAAATATAAGCATCTACTTGTATTGAAATACGAGAGTTTTGATGATGCGCTTAGAGATGCAGAAATATTGGTTGAGTCTGAACCGGCTGCAATTGAGACAATCGACGAAAAAATTCTCAGTCTTGCTAGAACAGACGAAATATATAATAAAATAAAGTCATTCATTGCTGATGAAAAAACAAATTCAGGAAAAATAACTCGACCTACCCGTACCATTAATCTAGTTGAGTTCAGTGGGAATAATAAGATTAAAATGGAGCGAAGGATTTCTTTCTTGTGTAAAGTTGTTGAAAGAAACAAAAATGAGTCTGGAAAAGCAACAGGTTACTATAGAACTGCTGATCAAAATGAAATAAAAAATCTGTGGAACTTGCGTAAAAAAGGTGTAGGACTATTAGGAAAGACTGAAGGTGAAAGAAAACCAATACCTTTTATTGAAGATACAGCAGTTCCCGTAAAAAATTTAGCCAGATATATAAGTGATTTCAAAAAACTATTAGATTCATATGACTTGGAATATGCAATGTATGGACACGTAGACGTGGGATGTTTGCATGTTCGACCAGCTTTAGACTTAAAAAAGCCTGAAGAGGAGATATGGATTAGAGAACTATCCGATAAAGTAGTTAAATTAGTAAAAAAATATGATGGTGTAATGTGGAGCGAGCATGGTCGTGGTTTCCGCAGTAAGTATACAGCCGATTTTTTTGGCGAGGAATTGCATCAAGATTTGCAGCACATTAAAGAAGCTTTTGATCCATATAATCGTCTAAATCCAGGAAAAATAGTAGTACCTTACTCTCACAATGATAATGTGGTCCCACTGGAAGGGCCTTTGCGTGGACAGAAAGAACGTCAAATAGATAAGAATTATCTTAATGAATATCGTTCTGCAATGAGCTGCAATGGAAATGCTGCTTGTCTAGATTACTCGCCTGAAAGTATAATGTGTCCTTCTTCAAGAATTACACGTGAAAATATTCATTCTCCTAAAGGAAGATCATCTTTGATACGAGAGTGGTTACGGTTGATTTCTTTGAATCAGCTAAAAACTCCTCTTAAAATCAAGCGTAAAGGTTTAATTAAAAATTTCCTGATAAAATCTTTTAATACCATTAGAAAAATTAAGGGTGAATATGATTTTTCTCACGAGGTTTATGATTCCATGGGTGGATGTTTAGTCTGTAAAGCTTGCGTAACGCAATGTCCTGTTAACGTTGATGTACCTGACTTTCGCTCAAAATTTCTAGAACTTTACCATTCACGATATTTTCATCCGATTAAAGATTATCTTGTGGGTTCAACAGAAAGTATTGGCCGTTTGTTTTCACAAATGCCTTGGTTGATAAATTCAATTTTAGGCTTATCTTTTTTTAGGGAATTTCTAAAAAATAAAATTGGTTTAAAGGATTTTCCAGAATATAGTCCTGAATCTTTGAGAAAGCGTCTATTGAATTATGACAAAACAACATTTAACTTAGATGATCTTTATACACTTTCTGCTGAAGAATCTAAACGCAGCGTAATAATTCTTCAGGATGCATTTACCTCATTTTATGAATCCCAAGTAGTATTTGAATTTTTTAAGTTGCTAAAGAAATTAGATTTTTCAGTTTACGTTGCTCCTTTCCATCCTAATGGAAAGCCACTGCATGTAAAAGGATTCTTAAAAAAATTCAAGAATGTTGCTGAGAAAAATTCTAAATGGCTTGCACATGTTGGAGGTGCAGGGATTCCAATTGTAGGACTTGATCCTAGTATTGTGCTTACGTATCGGGATGAATATATTAAAATTCTCGGACAAAATTATCTCCAAAAAAAAATTTTACTACCACAAGAATTTTTAATGATGAATCAAGATAATTTTAAAAAGCATTCAGGTAATTCAAATCAAAATATTATAGAATATCATTTGCTTGGGCATTGTACTGAAAAAACAACAGCTGAAGTATCACATGGACTTTGGAAGGATGTTTTCAATTTTTTTGGCTTAGGTTTAGTGCTTATTGATGCTGGATGTTGTGGAATGGCCGGAACATACGGACATGAAACAGAGCATTATGAAGAGTCACTGGGTATATACGACTTAAGCTGGAGAAAAAATATTCCAAATGATCCTTTCTCTAGGCAAAAAATATTAGCTACAGGTTTTTCTTGTCGAAGTCAAGTAAAGCGTTTTGATGGATTTCGTCCTCTTCATCCAGTACAGGCATTGTTAAGAGAGATTAAGTTTGTTTCCTAAAAAATGATTTATTCCAATTTAATGGATATTGTCGTGAAAATTTTCTATGGCAGAAATTACTTTTAATGATTTCAAAAAGTTGGAAATCCGCACAGGGACTATAATCGATGCAAATCTAAATCACAAAGCAATTAAGCAATCCTATAAGTTAATCATAGATTTTGGAGCTTTTGGAACTAAAATTAGTTCTGCTCAGATTACTAAAAATTACTGTCCAGAAGATTTAGTTGGTTTGCAAATATTGGCCGTGGTAAATTTGTCTTCGCGACGAGTTGCTGGAGTTAAATCTGAAGTTCTGGTCCTTGGAGTGTATTCTCAAAATAAAGATGTTGTGCTGCTTACCCCAGCAGAATTAGTTGAAGACGGTTCGCTTGTAGGTTAAATAACAGGAATTGATGATTCAGAATGTATTTTACTTATAATTTTGTCTTTGGCTTCCCAAGTCTGATTGAGGAAGTTCCTAACAGCTAAAGCTCCTTCTTTCGATTTAATTTTCTCAAATGTTGGGATTTCATTTTCTCCCAATTTAAGCGCCTTAACTCTTATTAGAACTCTTGGGACTCTCCCAAGTAAAAAATCTAATAAACTTGGAGATTTATGGCCTGGATAAGCTAGCGTTACATCAAGTATGAAAGTTAGCTCATCTCCAAGGCTCCTTAATACTGTATGTACTCCTCCAGCACGAGGTTTCAATAAATTTTTATAAGGTGAATTAGTCCTTATATGCTTATCAAGATTGAAACGAGTACCCTCAGCATAAATAAGCATGCTAACTGGTTGTCCACGTAAATTGTCACATGAGCGTTTAGTAGTATCCAAATCTTTACCACTCAATTCAGGATGTTTGTTTAAAGTTTCTTTTGAGTACCTTTTCATAGAGGGAAAGTTTAAAGCCCATAGGCTCTGTCCAAGAAAAGGTACAAAAATCAATTGTTGTTTGATGAAAAAACGTAAAAATGGGATTTTTTTGAAGAAAATTCGCTGCAATGAAGGAATATCAAGCAGTGAAAGATGATTGCATAAAACTAAATAGGTTCCTTTCATTTTTAAGTTTGCGAGTCCCTTTATATCCCATTCAGGATTATAAAAAACTTTTATCAGAAAATTATTTGTAAGGACATAACCTCCTGAAATCCAGTATGCAAATCTTGAAATTATGATGTGAAATTTTGAAATTGGTATAATTAATTTGATTATTCCGCACAAACTAACCAATGATCCATGTAAAATTGTATTTAATATCAAAAATATCAGAAAAAGTGGTATTCTTGCCGTGTTTTTTAAGAAGAGTGTCATCATTTTTTATTTTTTCTAAAAATAACTCATGGGTTTTTTTATATTAATTGCTTACACGATGTTGACAGGGAAAAACTTTTTATTCAAGTTAGCTCAATAACAATAGAGTCCAAAAATCTTATTATTATTTATTTGCATATCTCATGATATCGGTTAAGCCCATTGGAGAAAATAGCCAATAATCAGGATGATATCCAGAAGTTGAAACGGGCTCACCCATATGATTCAAATGTAATTTGTTTTCAAAAGTAAGCATAATCCGAGAACTGTTTAGTTGAAAAATAGGCTTGAATGAATTTTTTGGAAAAGATCCTGTATTTTTGCCTATTAGAGTTCCATCAGGTATCTGTTTTGTCAATGCTGCTAAAAATTGACAACCGTTGCCGCAATGATTGTTTGCAATAATGATCAAGTGAGTATTCCATTTAGGGGCATCTTTATTGCCGTTAAAAATGAACTTTGTCTCTATCCATTTTTGGTCAAGTCCTTTTTCAACGAAATAAAAAATCAAATTACGAAGTTGCTCACGTTTTTGTTCAAGTTGACCTTTGCCAATAAAATGACTTGATGTGTCATTATACAAGTTCCATTGAACACGATTTAAAAGACCATTTAATATTTGAACTGTCTGACGTTCCCTAATGATCACATTTTTCCAGTGATTTCTCGTAAATTCTCTAAGCCATTTCTCAATGAATCTAAAACTGCCATTTTTATTACCTCTAACATCTATAATTAAATCCTGAGATTTTCTAAGTTTTTTTGCTAGTTTGTAAAATTTCTTTACGTCATTTTCTCCAGCTTTTCCGTCTCTGTACCAACGGATATAAGGAATACGTCCGTTAACGAATTTATAAATTGGGCTTTCTTCAAAATTTATTTCAGACTCTGAAAAAAACAGTGGCAGCAATTTTTCTCGCTTCACGCCTGATTCACTTTGGAATGTACATTTAAGGTTTTTAAGCTGATTGTTAGCTTGTATTCCCAACATAAATAATAATTCTGCTTGCCTTTGGGGTAAGACAGGAAAGAAAACTTCTTGTGTATTTGTACAATTGATAAACCAATCGTTGATTATATTCTTTGTTTGATATTTGCCGGGTAAAACCCTAAAACGTTCCTGCCGTTGTGCTAGCTTTATATTTGTATAAAATGTAGCTTTTGGTTCAACTCTGTGAATATAATGTCTTTTTTTTAAAAAAAGATTAGCTTGTATATTTGAATCTTCTGTAAATTCTAAGGCTTTTATAAGTTTTTTTTGAAAATGATGTGTTAGAACAGGATTTGTATCTTTAACAATTAAACTCTCCAGTTTTTGGAAAACTCCTTCCCAATTGATTCCATTCTTTTCCAAAACCCTATAACGTACATAGTTGTCACGAAATAGCCCTATGGCCTGATTCAGGTCATCCTTAATTTGTTTCTTAGAGAGAAATATCGGGCCATTACCTGAAAAATCAAGAGATTTTGCTACTTCAGAACCTATACAAAAGATAGAATTATGTATAGTTAAAGTAAAAAATAATATAATAATTTTGATAAAAAGATGGTATTTAAAAAATGTTGAGAAAATCATCTTAATTTGATTATTAAATAGTTTGAATTCCCAAGGAATTATGTTTGTGTTTTATAAAATTGCGAAAAAGATTCATCCATTCATTGAAATCTAAGGTTTCCGGCCTTCTCATATCATATTTCTCACGAAGATACTCTTTAGAGTTTTGAAACCATTCTGGGTAGTGTTTGCGAATTCCATTTAATAATGTTTTTCTGCGATTTTGAAACAACAAATGACTCCATTTTAGAAAAAGCTTTTCCTCATCAATAGTGAGCCCTGAATTTCTAGGCAAAAGATGGATCAGACAAGAATCTACTTTTGGAGAAGGAGAAAAATAGTCTGGTGTTATGACTTTAATGAGTTCTTTTTTAAAACCAAGAGCTCCAGCAAGAGATAATGGTCCGTATTTTTTACCTGATTCAGGATTAGCGCAAAGTCTTTCTCCAACCTCCAACTGAACCATGACAGTAAAAGACTGCCATATATTTCGCTCTGGCAGTAGCTTAAGTAATAATGAAGTTGAAATATTGTATGGCAGATTTGCTACTAATTTTGCCGGCAATTTTATTAATTTTTCAAACGCATTAGTCTCAAGTTTCATCACGTCATGCTCAATTAGTGTGAAATTTTTCTCTCTCTCAAACTTTGTTCGAAGTTTTTTGCAGATGTCAGGATCAATTTCAACGGCAGTAACAAATGCATTATAATTTAACAAGGCCTGAGTCAGCATTCCATAACCAGGGCCAATTTCGAGTATTTGATCTCCATTTTTAATTTTAGCTACATTAACTATTGTTTCTGCAACAGTTTTGTTTTTAAGAAAATGCTGTCCCCATTTTTTTTTGGCCATTATAAATTTGAATTTAACAAATTTTTTCTAAATAGAAAATTACTTACAAAAAAAGTACAAAGTATAAAAACTTTTTTTGCACTATAAAGATTTACCTTAGAGGCTGCAGCTGATAAAAGCAAATACTTGATTCAGAAGTTAGTTTTACTAAGTAATTATGAATCTCAAAGTAAGCAATTTCAAGGGATTAAGCTTTTTAATCGGATTTAAAAGATAATAAATTTATGGGGTTATGTCAGTAGATTCCTATGTCCGCTCAATTGATACTACTTACATAAATTGTGCTTCCTTCTGGAGCAAAAATTTTTTAGCAAAATTTCTTGACTTAATTGTAAAAATAAAATACTATTTTTTTCTCAAAACAAATTAAATTTCAATTAATCTCCGATTCGCTTTTACCTAAAGTATAAACCATGGTTGAGTGAACGATAGGGTGAACAGGGAAACTGGTTTGCCTCCCGGTTTTGGAAAGGAGACCTTTCATGATAGACCAGCACGGTCGTAATATTAATAAACTCCGTATATCTTTAAGCGAAGTCTGCAATATGGCTTGCACTTATTGTGTTACAAGTTTAAGCGATCATAAGCGTTCTCCAGAACAATTAAATTATGAAAAAATACTTTATCTTGTAAAATTGTTAATAGCTTATGGAGGAATTGAAAAAATACGCCTGACTGGAGGCGAGCCCTTGTTGCATCCTAAAATAGTGAATGTAATTTCAGGAATAAGTGAAATGGGAATTAAAAACATAGGCCTGACTTCTAATGGACAACTGCTTTCAAGAAAAGCTAAGCATCTTGCTGAAGCAGGTCTTAAAAACGTGAATGTCAGTCTTGATTCACTTGACCAAGAAAAATTTAAGCAAATGGGTAGAGTTGGTAAACTTAATAAAACATTGGAAGGCATTGAAGCATGTTTAAAATACGGTCTTTTGGTAAAAATTAACATGGTAGTTATAAAAGGTGAAAATGAAGATGAGATAGTTAAAATGCTAGAGTATGGAGTTGAACATGGAGTTGAAGTACGCTACTTAGAATTGATGGCAATGGGACCGCTTTATAAAAAGGATGATTTTAAACTTATAGATATGCATGAAATTCTAAGGAGGATCTCAAAAAGATACTCAGTCCAATCTGTTTCTGCTGATTCTGATTCTACTTCACTTAGATACTGGGTTCCAGGAGGGTTTTTTGGAATTATTCCAAATGAAAGTGCACCCTTTTGTTCCACTTGTTCCCGTTTGCGACTAACTTCTGATGGTAATCTTATAGGCTGTTTGAGTAATCCTTCAACCGTTTCAATACGTCATTTGCTTAACCACAAAGACCCTGAGTCAACTCTGCAAAAACTTGTAAAAAAATCTATTTCCTTTAAACAGGATGCAGCCTTTACTGGATCTTCTCTTGTCATGTCTCGCGTTGGTGGTTAACTCTCAATCAAAGCGCATCCGTAACACTTGCATTTTTCTCCCTCTTTCTGTAAAAGATAATCTTAACCTTTTGTTCACTTTAGCTTAATTTAGTCTATACCTGACTAAACTCTCTGGAAATTTTCATGCGCTCATTATTTCTGAAAACCACTTTTGTGGTACTAAGTATAAATGTGGTTTCATACTTTTTTTATCCACAAGTTTTGTGGTCAATGATTTTCTTTGGTCCTCTTATTTTACTTGGAATTTACGATATAACTCAAAAAAAACACTCAATACTTCGAAATTTTCCTGTTTTAGGTCACATGCGATTTTTATTGGAAGAAATCAGGCCAGAAATATTCCAATATTTTGTTGAATCTGATACAAGTGGACGTCCGTTCAATCGGGAACAGAGAAACGTAGTTTACCAACGTGCTAAAAATGAGAGAGACACCACACCTTTTGGAACAGTAGAGAATGTTTATGAAACAGGATATGAATGGGTTAATCACTCTCTAAATCCCAAACAAATGGATCACGCTGATGTGCGCATTACTATTGGAGGTCCAGACTGTAAGCAACCATATTCTGCAAGCCTACTTAACATTTCTGCCATGAGTTATGGGGCCCTTAGCAAAAACGCAGTAATAGCTTTAAATAATGGAGCAAAGATGGGCGGATTTGCTCACAATACTGGAGAGGGGGGGGTTAGCCCTCACCATCTTCAGGGTGGAGATCTTATCTGGCAAGTTGGAACGGGTTATTTTGGTTGTAGAGATGATAAGGGAAATTTTAACCCTGACACGTTTTCAGAAAAAGCACAAAACGAGCAGATTAAAATGATCGAAATAAAACTTTCACAGGGTGCAAAACCTGGTCATGGTGGAATACTTCCTGCTGCAAAACTTACTAAAGAAATAGCTGAAATTCGTGATGTTCCTATGGGTGTAGATGTTAATTCTCCACCGGGACACAAAGCTTTCTCTAATCCATTGGAACTGATGGAATTCATAAAAAAGCTAAGAGATTTGTGTGGTGGCAAGCCTATTGGATTTAAATTATGTGTGGGTAAGCGAAGAGAATTTATTTCTATTTGCAAAGCAATGCATGAAACAGGGATTAGTCCTGATTTTGTAACTGTGGATGGTGGAGAAGGAGGAACAGGTGCAGCCCCAATGGAATTTTCAAATCATATCGGAACACCTTTAGTTGAAGGTTTAATTTTTGTGCACAATGTTCTGGTTGGTTTTGACCTTAGAAAGAATATTAAAGTGATAAGTAGTGGAAAAATGACATCAGGGTTTGGACTGGTAAAGAGACTTGCATTGGGAGCTGATATCTGTTACTCGGCACGTGGAATGATGATGGCACTAGGATGTATACAAGCACGAAAATGCAATTCTAACGATTGTCCGGTGGGTGTAACAACACAGGATCCAAAATTGACTTGGGCCCTTGTTCCAGAAGACAAGAGTAGGCGAGTCTATAATTTTCACCAGAATACGGTAAAAAGTGCGTGTGAAATAATGGGAGCAATGGGACTAGAAAAAACGGAAGAACTCAGGGCGTGGCATTTAATGCGGCGTATTGAGGCGTATGAAATTCGAAATTTTTCTGAAATATATGAATTTATAGAGGAAGGATCTCTGCTTAAAAATCCCAAACCAGAGAGCTATGCTCGTGCATGCGATGCCGCACGCTCAGATAGTTTTACAGAAACCAGTTAATTATTAACCATAGAAAATTTTTTATGTTTTAGATATTTAAATAATTTATAGTAAGTTATTTAAAGTAATCTCATTTTATATAAGTTAACTTCTTAAAGAATTTATTAAGATTTTAGCTAAATATAGAGTCAAAACTCTGTATTGCAATGAGAAGTTCTTCAGAGGTATATAAAACTACCTTCCAAAATCCATTTTTGATGGAATTTTTAATTCATTTCTCAATTGTTAATCAACCAATTTTACTAATAGTCTATGAAAGCATCCGATTTATTTATAAAAGCGCTTGAAGAAGAAGGTGTTGAACATATCTTTGGTATTCCTGGGGAAGAAAACCTTGATCTTCTAAACTCTCTCAGGGGTTCATCAATCAAGCTAATCTTGACTCGCCATGAACAAGCTGCGGGATTTATGGCATCCACATATGGACGTTTGACAGGTAAAACAGGTGTGTGCCTTTCAACATTGGGACCTGGAGCAACAAATCTTGTTACTGCCGCAGCATATGCACAACTTGCAGCAATGCCATTGGTTATGATAACGGGTCAAAAACCTGTGACATTCAGTAAACAAGGGAAATTCCAGATTGTGGATATAGTTGAGATGATGCGTCCTTTGACAAAATATACTCAGTCTATAGTAAGTGGGAACAATATCCCGCCTCTTGTCAGAGAAGCATTCAGAATTTCTCAGGAAGAACGTCCTGGGGCAGCACATTTAGAGTTGCCTGAAGATGTCGCATGTGAGAATACTACTGCTAAACCCTTAGTTAGAAGCATTGCGCGCAGACCAATTGCTGAAGAAAAGGCTGTCAAGCAGGCAGTCGAAATGATAGAAAAAGCAAAAAATCCCCTGCTGCTTACTGGTGCAGGTTCAAATAGAAAAATGCCTGCGCGAATGTTAAGAGAATTTGTTGACAAAACTAAAATTCCATTCATCAGCACTCAAATGGGTAAGGGAGTCCTTGATGAACGGGACTCCCTTTATTTGGGTAATGCCGCTCTTTCTTCAAACGATTTTTTGCATAGAGCAATAGATAAGTCTGATTTGATAATTAACGTGGGACACGATGATATTGAAAAACCTCCTTTTTTTATGGAGCAGAACTCTTTTCAAGTAATTCATATTAATTTCTCTTCAGCTGAAGTCGATCCTGTATATTTCCCACAGTTGGAAGTTATTGGTGATATTGCAAACAGTATATGGCAAATAAAGGAAAAAATTATGCCCCAAAAAACATGGGATTTTTCATACTCAATGAAAGTAAAAAAAGCAGTTGAGTCACACTTGCTTGAAGGGGCTGATGATCCTCGATTTCCTATGCTGCCACAGAGACTTGTTGCAGACGTGAGAAAAGCTATGCCTGCTAATGGAATTATTGCATTGGATAATGGGGTATATAAAATCTGGTTTGCGAGAAACTACAAGGCTTATGAACCAAATACTGTTTTACTAGATAATGCTCTTGCTACGATGGGTGCAGGACTACCTTCCGCAATGGGAGCACATATGGTTTACCCTGAACGAAAAGTAATGGCAATTTGTGGAGATGGAGGATTCATGATGAATGCTCAGGAACTTGAAACAGCCGTCCGCCTTAAAATGAATTTAATATGCCTTATATTAAGGGATGATTCATATGGAATGATACGATGGAAACAGGCAAACATGGGTTTTGAAGATTTTGGTCTTGAATTCAAAAATCCTGATTTTGTCAAGTTTGCAGAATGCCATGGTGCTATGGGATATCGAGTGGAAAAAACTGATGATTTTGTGCCGTTGATTAAAAAATGTAATAATACACCAGGAGTTCATCTGGTGGAACTTCCAGTGGATTATTCTGAAAACGATCGTATTTTGAATCATGAAATTAAGGATCGCAGTCAAAAAATATAAATACTATAAATTATAAAATTGCTTTGATTGAAAAGTATAATCTTTGTGTGATCGGAGGCGGACCATCTGGATATGCCGCAGCAATGCGTGCGGTAGACTTTGAAAAATCCGTTTTGCTTGTAGAGAGAGACCGAATTGGAGGAGCAGGAATATTCGATGGAGCTCTTTCTTCAAAAACCTTTTGGGAAATTTCAAAAGAATTTGCCTCATTCTGCAAAAAAATGCGCCATTATGGTTTGAGTGAACCAAATGTAAATTTTAATAATGTTTTACAGGAAGTAAATGATGCAGTTTTGGAAAGGTCTAATCAATTGAATGAACACCTCCAAAAGATAATACATCAGCGTCCAGACCATTTCTATTATTTAAAAGGGAATGCCAGTTTGTTGAACAAAAATGAGATTGAGGTAAAAACTGATAATGGTTGTCAAAAAGTAATTGCAGAAAATATAATTATTGCTACCGGGAGTCGCCCACGAAAAATTGATACTATCCCTTTTGATGAAGAAATAATAATGACTAGTGACGGGATTAGTTCGCTCAAGGAATTTCCTGAAAGTCTTGTGATTCTTGGGGCAGGAGTTATCGGGTGTGAGTTTGCTACGATTTTTTCAAATTTTGGTAAAACGAATGTCCATCTCATCTCAAAAGACGAACGTATACTTCCTTTCGAAGACGTAGATATGGCTCTGGCAATTGAAAAAAATCTGGAGGCTAATGGAGTATTGATCCATAGGTCTTCAAAGCTGGACAAAATGGAAATTGTTGATGGGCAGGTTGAGTATTTAATAGAACACCCTGATGGAGAAAGAGAAAGTTTTCACGCTGAAAAAGCTCTTGTTTCAGTGGGAAGGATACCAAATATAGAAAACACGGGTTTGCTAGAAATTGGGGTTGAACTCAGTAAATCTGGTCATATTATTGATAATGATACACAAACTAGTTGTTCAAATATTTACGCTGTTGGTGATATTACGGCAGATATCGCATTGGTAAATGTGGGAGAACTGGAAGGGCGACATGCAGTTGAAAAAATCTTCGGTGAGCCTAAAAGACCAATAATTTACAAAAATATTTCAACTATTATGTTTCTCAATCCTGAAGTAGCAGGAGTAGGAATGAACGAACAGCAAGCACAAAAATCTGGAATCAACTACCGTGTTGCAATTTTTGATTTTCGCTGTATACCAAGGGCAGTGGCAATGCGCAATACTGAGGGTTTTTTCAAAATCCTAGTTACAGATGATGAAAAGATGCAAGTGCTTGGAATGCGAGCAGTTGGAGAACACGCATCCAGTGCAATTCAAGCCGTTGCTTTGTTGATTGCTACAAATAAAGGCATAGAAGAATTGGCAGAATTGATTCACCCACACCCGTCAATTATTGAAGGAATACAAGAATGTATACGGGTTCTATTAGGAAAGTCTATTTACAAACCTGATATTTTTGTGGATTATCTTGTATATAGATGTTTTAGAAATGGTGAATTCGTAGAATGAATTTTTCTTTTAATTTGTATAAAAAATTAGTGGGAAGTTTTTAAATACGTTTGCTTTTAATTGAAATGAAAATAAATATTTTAGTTAAAAGTTCTATAAAGAATATTTAAATTTTGTTTTACTTAGAATCTACAGGTCTGAGATAGCTTTGAAAAAATAAGGGTAATCATTGCAGCAAAATTTTTCTGAATTATGTATGATCTTCATATTTGAATCAAATCAACTTGGAAGATTAACCAATTTTTTTATTGAATATTAATGGAATGATAAAGAATACTACCCCAACACTAATGAAACAATCAGCAAAGTTGTTGACAAAAAAACTCGTTTCGTACCAGCGAAAGTGGAAGAAATCTGTTACGTATCCGTACACTACACGATCAATTAAATTCCCTGCAGCCCCAGGAATTACACAGGTCAACCCTGACCGAGTGAAAAAATCTAGTTCAAACCAGTATCTGGTTAGGTAGTAAAGCATAGCCACCGTTGCTACTAATGAAACTCCAACCAACAATGGGATTCTAATAGCGTCTGGATAATCTGCTAAGAAACTAAAGCTTACACCCCTGTTCTGAACATGGGTTAGATCCAAAAAATTTTTTAACAGCCTGCTAGTTTCATATAAAGGTATATTGCTCCTAACCCAAATTTTTGCAACAAGATCTAAAGTCAAAAAAACAATCATAACTAACAAACACATCCTGAACGAAGGTGATTTAATTTTCTTAAAAAAACTCAATTGATTACTCTGCTATAGAAATTAATTCAGTAATTTTAACTGGTTTCTGTTCATGAAGAATCATATCCCTAATTACAACCTTATCTTCAGTTAATTCCTCTGGAAAGAGCAGAATCGCTTTTTCAGCACCAGATTCATTAGCGTGTCGTATGTTCTTTTTCATTTTCTTCATGGAGAAATTGCAGTCAACAACATATCCTTGCATTCGTAAATCAGCCGCTATCTTTAATGCTATTCCTACCTGTTCACTGGCGAAAGGTATAATAGTATAGTCTAATTTTCTAGGAAGTTCTGGTAAACGTCCCAAATCTCTTAATACGTCCAAAGCAACAACATCACCAAATCCAAATCCTACTGCAGGTACTGTTTCACCTCCGAATGCAGACAGCAAAGAATCGTATCGTCCCCCACCACAAATTGCACGATGCTTTTTATCTGGGCTATTAACTTCAAAAACTGCTCCTGTGTAATAAGAAAGTCCTCTTACAATAGAGATATCAAATTTCAGATATGCTGATTTTCCTGCAGCATCCATAATATCTATCAATCTATTCAACTGCTCAACTCCAGTAGTATCGTTCAAGTTTTTTTCAAGATCCTTTAAATCTGTGTTAGAAAGATAATCATTTAGCATTCCAACTTGTTTCTCAGACATCCCCAAATTCTCCAACATATCTAGTAATGCTTCTGAAGAAATTTTGTCACGTTTATCTAGTATGACCATAACTTTGCTGTGAAGATCATTAGGAACATTAATTTGGTTTAAAATCGCATTTACGATCCGACGATCACTGATAAAAATATTAAATTCTTTTTTTGTAAGTCCTAAAGATTCACAGGCTGAAATCAGGAGTAATAAAATTTCTGCCTCTGCCAAAATATCTGGTTGACCTATAATGTCAGCGTTCCACTGAAAGTGCTCACGCCGTCTACCTTTTGTCATTCTTTCATAACGAAAACATTGAGGTATTGAAAACCACTTTATCGGGAGGGATAATGATTTATTATGCTGAAGAATAAGCCTTGCAAGTGAAGGAGTCATTTCTGGCCGCAAGGCTAATCTTCTTCCACTCTTGTCCTCAAAACTAAATAGCTGCTTGCTGATTTCATCACCTGCTTTACGAATATAGAGATTCTCATGTTCTAGAACACAAGTATCATATTCTTCAAAACCAGCCTGAACTGACGTTCTTCGCCAGATTTCAAATAACCAGTTACGTAATCGCATATCTTCCGGAAAGAAGTCCCGAGTACCCTTAACAGGCTGCAAATCAATCATATCTTTTAATTAATTTCTCATTTAAATTTTTTTTCATTCAACTCTGCGTAATTTTAAAAGTGAATTCCATAATCATTTTAAAATCATCCCATGCTAGAGGCATTGCTGTACGATTACGCAAGAGATAAGAAGGGTGAAATGTTGGAATTATTTTCCATTTTTCATACTGTTTCATCTTTCCGCGTGCTTTGGTAATGCCGGGTGCATCAGGAATGAATGTTTTTGTTGGGATGTTACCTAGAGTTACAATTAATTTTGGATTCAAAATTTCTATTTGCTGTTTGATAATTGGCAGGCAGCAGGAAATTTCTGCTGGAGTGGGATTTCTGTTACCAGGAGGACGACATTTTACAATATTTGTGATATATACATCATCACGTTCTATCCCTATAGCGCTTATCATTTTTGTAAGTAACTTCCCAGCCCGTCCCACAAAAGGTTCGCCCTGAACATCCTCATCTGCACCGGGTCCTTCGCCAATGAAAATTACTGGAGGATTTGAAAGACCACTGCCAAAAACTAGTTTCTTTCTGGTTTGTCCTAAAGCACAATTTTGGCAGGATTTATACTTTTCAAGAATTTTAGAAAGTGACGCGGATTTTTTTTGAGAATCCTCCAGATTTGTTGTTTGATCAAAATTATTGTTTATGTTTTTTTGTTCTAAATTATGAATACTATTTTTATCAACCTTAACTGATTTTTCAGTAATCAAATCTATTTCAGGAAGCTCTTCTATATTTTCTTTATACTTTTGAAGTTTTTTAGTTGTTATATTTTCGTGTGGTTCTCTAGAAATTACATTTTCTTTAGAGATTATTTCTTCTAAACCATTGATTACACTTTTTAACTCTAAGCCAGGTAGTGCTTTAATATTAAGGTATTTTATTCCTTTCTGATTCAGAAAATACAACTGATTTGCAATTTGAATCAGTAAATATGAATAATCCAAATTAATATCTAGTGAAGTGTTACTATATCAACTGATTGAAGATTTACTAAAATTTTCTTCAAAATATTTCAAATTAATATAGTCAAATTATAATATGAATTAAATTATGCAGATTTAAGACTACAATATGTATCTGCTCAAATCCTGATTTTTTAACAAGTTTGAGAGTCGGCTTTGAATATATTTTGGAGTAACTGAAATTTTTTGATCCATCAAATCAGGAGCGGTAAAACTTACTTCTTCTAGCAATTGCTCCATAACTGTGTGAAGTCTTCGGGCACCAATATTTTCAGAATCCTCATTTATTTGACAAGCAATTTCAGCTATTTTATCAATTGCGTCTTTAGTAAATTCTAGTTTTACTCCTTCAGTTTTCATAAGGGCAGTATATTGAACTATCAGCGCATTTTTTGGTTCAGTAAGGATACGAACGAAATCTTTTTTGTTAAGCGAAAGTAGTTCGACTCTTATAGGAAACCGTCCCTGCAGTTCTGGTATCATATCAGACGGTTTTGTTAAATGGAAAGCACCTGCGGCAATAAATAAAATATGGTCAGTTTGAACCGGTCCATATTTTGTGTTTACTGTGGACCCTTCTACAATTGGTAACAGATCACGCTGCACTCCTTCCCTAGAAACATCGGGACCTTGAGAATGGCTTCGACGTGATGCAATCTTATCAACCTCATCCAAAAATATAATTCCGCTTTGTTCAACTCGCTTTACAGCTTCCCTAGAAACTTCCTCCATATCTATAAGCTTTCCTACTTCCTCCTTTTGTAAGATATTACGTGCGTCTTCAATGCTAACACGGCGACGCTTAGATTGCTTTGGCATCATGTTAGTAAGCATATCACGAATGTTTAAATCCATATTGTCATTCATAGAAATAGGCATGAATTCCATGACTGCACCAGAAGGTTTCTCAGTAACATCTAGTTCAACAATTCTTTGATCTAATTCACCGGAACGAAGTTTTTTACGGAATTTTTCTCTTGTAGGATTTGGTGTCCTCCCCGCCTCAGAATTGTCTTCTTTGTCTCCTACAGGAGGAAGTAATAGATTAAGGAGCCTCTCTTCGACCATCTCTCTTGCAGCCTCCTGTTTACGTTCCATTTGTTCCTGTCGAACCATGTTAACAGAGTTATCCGTTAAATCTCGAATCATTGATTCAACATCTCGTCCCACGTAACCAACTTCAGTAAATTTTGATGCTTCTACTTTTATAAATGGAGCATTTACAAGTCTGGAAATACGCCTAGCAATTTCAGTTTTACCTATACCAGTTGCACCAATCATTATTATATTTTTTGGCAAAATTTCATCTTTTAAGTCTTCCCCTAGTTGCAGTCTTCTCCAGCGATTGCGTAAAGCAATTGCAACAGCTTTCTTTGCATCAGTTTGACCAATGATATATCTATCAAGTGCATCAACTGTCTCCTGCGGTGTCATATTATTTTCGGTTGGTGTTATCATGATTTTAGAATTTCAATTCTTCAAAGGTTATTTTGTCATTGGTATAGATACAAATATCAGCAGCTATTTTCATTGATTTTTCTGCAATTTCCTTTGGACTTAGTTTAGTATCAATTAAAGCTCTGGCTGCAGCTAGAGCATACATTCCACCAGAACCAATTCCAATAAGTCCGTCATCTGGTTCAATCACATCTCCGTTCCCAGAAATTATAAGAGAGGCTTCTGAACTTGAAACAGCGAGTAATGCTTCAAGATTTCGCAGCATTTTGTCAGTTCGCCATTCTTTTGCAAGTTCAACTGCTGAGCGCAGCAATTTACCATTGTATTGCTCGAGTTTTTCATCAAATTTTTCAAAAAGTGTAAAAGCATCTGCTGTGGATCCGGCAAAACCTGCTATAACCTTGCCGTCAAATGTGTTACGCAATTTTCGGGCAGACGGCTTCATTACAGTATTATGCATAGATACCTGTCCGTCTCCTGCCATTACAACCGAATTACCTTTGCGTACGCTTAGAATTGTTGTCATAAAATAAATTTCTTAAAGTTCACTAATTTTGCGAAATACCATTTTACCAGTTGGAAAGGTATTGTCCAGACGAGAGATGCGTTACAAGCGAATGTTAGATGACTATCGGTCAATTAAATATTTTGTTAATTATGCAAATAAGAAATAATATATTTATAACCGCTCCATAGAGATATCCCGGTCGCAATCCAAAGCATCACAATCCCTATTTCATGACAAGGTAGTCCGATTGTTTTGTAATGAATGATTAGAAACCCAACTGCGAACATCTGGATTATTGTTTTACTTTTTCCTCCACTGCTAGCTTCAATTACTACTCCTTCTGCAGATGCAATTGACCTTAATCCGTTAATTACCAATTCTCTAGCTATTATGATTACTGTCAAATAAGCAGGGGCTCTTTCCATTGCAACCAGTAGAATCAGTAAAGAACAAATTAATATTTTGTCTGCTACAGGATCTAGCAGTTTCCCTATCTTAGTCGCTTTTCCCTGATGTCTTGCAATCACGCCATCCCAATAGTCAGTCATACAGGCAATAAAAAAAACTAACCATGTTCCTAAGAGAATCCATTGATCGTCTTCCCCGATAACTATTCCCGTATAAATAAATGGGACCAATGCCATGCGGAGAGTGGTCAAGTGATTGGCTGTAAGCCATTTTGAAAAAAAATCAACCATCAAATTCCTGTCTTGAGTTATTTTAGCAGTCAAGTTATGATGCGTCGATTCAGTAAAAAAAGCAATTTACCATTGTTACGTTCTGAATTTTTTTAAAGAATATTTTTTGATTACTATATAAATAGTAAAGATTATTTTGATTAATTATGCATTTTACCTTAATTGGTTGGAATTATAAAAAAACTCCAATTGAAGTTCGAGAGAGACTAACCTTGACCCAAGATCAGCAAATTGAGCTGGCGGGCAGGCTGAAAGAAAACTTTAAGCTAGGTGGAATTTTAATACTAAGTACCTGTAATAGGACAGAATTTTTCTTTGCCAATGCTGAGCAGCAGCTAGATCCAATAATTGAAATGCTGCAAAGATATTGGAATATTCCTGATCTTCTTGAAAGTATTTATATTTTACAAAACCTCGAAGCTTCAAGGCATTTGTTCAGGGTTGCTTCTAGTTTAGATTCAATGGTACTTGGAGAACCACAGATTTTAGGACAGCTGAAAGAAACATTTCATTCTTTCAGTGACGTAGAACTCATAGGCAAATTCCTCCACCCGCTTTTCACGAAGGCATTTTCCACTGCAAAAAGGGTTCGTACAGAAACAACTATAGCTAGTAACGCAGTTTCTGTAAGTTACGCAGCAGTAGAATTGGCAAGGCATATTTTCGAAGATTTATCCAAACAAAGTGTAATTGTGATTGGAGCAGGAGAAATGGCTGAACTGGCTGTTCAGCACCTAATGAGGAACGGTATTTCACAGTTATTTTTAACCAATAGGACTTTTGCTAGTGCAGCAGAGCTAGCAGAAAAATATCAGGGACTTGCAGTGCCTTTTGAACATCTTAACCGTCACCTCCATCAGGCAGATATTGTAATAAGTTCAACAGGAGCACGAAACTATATCATTACAAAAGAACTAGTAAAAAAGTGTTTGCTTTCCCGCAAGGGTAATCCTATGTTTTTTATTGATATTGCTGTTCCAAGAGATATTGATCCTGAAATAAATAATCTGCATGGAACTTTCTGCTACGACATTGATGATTTACAATCAATTGTTTTACAAAATCAGGAGGAACGAAAAAAACAATCCATAAAGGCTGAAGAAATAATTGAAGATGAATTATCCAAATTAGAAATATGGTTCAGATCGCTTTCCGCGGTCCCAACAATTAGAAGCTTGCGAAAGACATTCCATTCCACTGCTGAAGTTGAACTTGAAAAAGTTTTTAAACGAATTAATAAATTGCCCGATTATGAGCGTAAAGAAATTGAGCAATTTGTTCACAGGTTAGTAAATAAACTTTTGCATGAGCCTACGAGAAACCTAAAAATGTTAGCACAGGAAGAGGACTTTCACCTCCATATAGAATCAATTACAAAATTATTTGATTTAAGTTCTTCTCCTTTAGAAAAGACCGTTCAACAAAAGCCTAGGCTTAAAATCATAAAATCATAACGCATGCCCAACGCTTTATCCATAAGCGGCAAAAAAAATCCTACCTTAACAATTGCAACTAGAGAGAGTAAACTTGCGCTTTGGCAGGCAAAATGGGTAAGGAAAAAAATTCTTGAAAAGTATTCTGAAATTACAGTTGAATTATTGCCCATAAAAACGGCCGGTGACATTAATCAACTTCAGCCTTTGGCAAAAATTGGAGGAAAAGGGCTTTTTGTCAAAGAACTTGAAACTGCCTTGCTTCAGGGGAAGGCTGACTTAGCAGTACATAGTATGAAAGATGTGACCTGTATTTTACCAGAAGGATTAGAGATATCTGTTATTGCTAAAAGAGATGATCCTCGGGATGCTTGGATTTGCCCAAAATACGGAAGTATTGATAACTTCCCTAAAGGAGCAACTGTAGGTACAAGTTCATTACGTAGGACTGCGTTCATAAAATATCATCGACCTGATATAAACGTTCGCAGTCTTCGTGGGAATGTGACTACTCGGCTGAGTAAACTTGATGGAGGAGAAGTTGATGCCATAATCTTAGCTGTATCTGGACTGAAGCGAATAAATCTAGAAAATCGTATCACTGAAATTATTCCAATGAAATGGATGCTTCCAGCAATTGGGCAAGGGGCAATTGGAATTGAAACTAGGAAAGGTGATTATCATACTCTTAGTTTTCTAAAGCATATTAATGATCCGGTTACTAATGGCTGTTTGGGTGCAGAAAGATCTTTGCTTCTGGAACTAGAGGGAAATTGCCAAATTCCATTAGCAGGCTATTGTATTAACAAAGTGAAGGAATTGAGTTTAAAGTCTGCGCTTTGTGACCATGAAGGTAAATCAATGGTATTTTATGAAGCAAGAGCCCTACCGCAGAATGCGATAAGTCTAGGAAAAGAATCAGCAGAATGGCTTCTAAAAAATGGTGGTGAACAAATTTTACAAAAGTCATTAACTGCATTAAAATGAGTTAACCTAAAAAAATTTTTACCATCTAACTCAGTAGCATTTGCTAAAAAATGAGCGCTTTCTGGAAAATTGCGGTAATTGGTTCCGGGCCGGCAGGATTTTACGCTACCGGGGAGCTTTTTCGTCAGCAATCATGGTCCTTTAAAGTGGATATGTTTGACCGGCTCCCAACCCCCTATGGGCTTGTAAGAGGGGGAGTTGCGCCGGATCACCAGAAAATCAAATCCGTGGCAAAAATTTATAACCGTATTGCTGAAAACAAGGACTTTAGATTTTTTGGAAATGTTGAATTTGGAAAAGATATTTTCAGGTCAGATATACTTGAATTTTATGACTTAGTTATCTATGCAGTTGGAAGTCCATCTGATCGTTCTCTTAAGATACCTGGGGAGGAATTGCCAGGCAGCCATTCTGCAACTGAGTTTGTGGCTTGGTACAATGGTCATCCTGATTTTAGTGAGCATAAGTTTAACCTTTCTGCAAAAAATGTATTTGTAATTGGTATGGGAAATGTGGCACTTGATGTGGCGCGTATTCTGGCAAAGACTCCTGACGAACTATCTAAAACAGATATTGCAGACTATGCTCTAGAGAAATTTTATGAAAGCAAGATTGAGAATATTTGGCTTGTTGGAAGAAGGGGGCCACTTCAGGCGGCTTTTACACCAGTTGAGGTTAGGGAATTCCTTGAACTTAAAAATGCGGATGTGATGGTAGAGGGAGGCACACTTCAGCTTGACGGTGAAAGTCAGCGTTTTATTGAAACTACTGCAAGCAAAGACACAAAAAAAAATTATGAAATTCTAAAGGAGATTTCAAAAAATAATAAATATAAAAAAAAGAAACGAGTCCATTTCCTTTTTTTGTCATCTCCGATTGAAATATTAGGCAGTAAGTGTGTAGAAAAAATTAGGATGGTAAGAAATGTGCTTGTCAAACGAGATGATGGAACAATTTATCCTAAGGCAACTGGGGACTTCATGGAAGAAAATGCTGATTTGATTTTTCGCTCAATTGGATATCATGGGAATCCACTGCCTGAAATCCCTTTTGACCAGAATTCTGGAACTATTCCTAATGAATGCGGACAAATAATAGATAAGCGTAAGGATAAATTGCTTCGGACTCGAGAATATGTAACTGGTTGGATTAAGCGTGGGCCGACAGGAGTTATTGGTACAAATAAGCAGGATGCGGTAGAAACTGTTAATCGTATGTTAAAAACTATTATTCAGGAAAAATTAAAACCTATGGAACAAAATGATAATTCTGTTTTCGAATCTCTGTTGAAAGAACGGAATGTGGATTTTGTATCTTTTGAAGACTGGAAACTGCTTGATGAATACGAAATAAATAATGGTAATTCTCAAGATAGACCAAGAATTAAAGTTACATCAATCGAAAGAATACTGGAAATAATTCAGGAAAAAAAGAGGAAGTAAGTCTATCAACTGTCAATTCCAACCACATCTTTCACACAGGTAATCCCGTCCCTTCTAAGTAATTCTGTAAGTTCCTTTTTAATTCTTCTAACCAGTCCAGGGCCTTCATAAATTAGTGCAGTATAAATCTGTACTGCAGTGGCACCAGCCCTGATTTTTTTATAAGCATCCGCACCGCTAAAAACTCCACCGGTACCAATTATAGTTACTTTATTCCCCAATTCCTGAAATAGAAACTTGACCACTTCGGTGCTATTATCCAAGAGAGGTTTACCACTCAGTCCACCCTGCTCAATTTTCTCTCCACTTTTTAAATTTTGTCTATCTAATGTAGTGTTTGTGGCAATTACGCCCTCTATTGGAAACCCTTTTATAACACTAGTAAAGTTTTGCAACTGATTATCATCTAGGTCAGGTGAGAGTTTTAAAAGCAGAGGAGTTTTATTGTTGTTCTTTTGTTCAAGTTTTTCCCTTATTAAACACACAGACTCTAGCAATTCATAAAGCATTTGCCCCCCCTGAAGTTTTTGTAGACCATCTGTATTTGGAGAGCTGATATTGATAGTAAAATAATCTGCAAATGGATATAGATCATTAAGTGCGGAGACATAGTCTTTCCAGGATTTTTCCAGAGGGGTATCTTTATTTTTTCCAATGTTAATACCAAGCATGCCAAATGAAACATTTTTATGTTTTTCTAAGAAATAATTGAATTTTTTTGTCTTTTTGAGATAATTTATTTTTTTATTATCATCAATCTTTTCCACCATTTCTTTGATGCCTTGGCTGTTAAATCCTAAGCGGTTTACTAGAGCCTTGTCCTTGGTAAGACGGAAAATGCGCGGTTTGGGATTACCTGATTGAGGAAGCGGAGTTACTGTGCCTATTTCAATAAAACCGAAACCTAGGGCGAATAAGGAAGGATATATACGACCGTCTTTGTCAAACCCTGCTGCAAGACCTACTGGATTATTAATTATTTTTCCAAAAAGATTTGTACGTAATTCTTGAGATTCTTCCTGGAATTTCCATCTCAAAAAAGGGATTACACCAGGAAATTTTGAAACAATCTCAACCCAAGATAGCATCCTTTCATGTGATAATTCAGCATCACAAGAGAAAAAAAGAGGTCTAAGATAATGGAAGATAAAATCAGTTTGGTAATTCATCTTCATCCCATGCTTCAGACTCAAAAACGTATAGTTCTGCCTCACAGTCCAGACAGCTTCCTTGAGGTAGATCTGCCTTGCGACATAGTTCACCAAAAAAGGTATGAATGTCCCAGTCATTTGAAACTGCAACTTCCGGTAAAAAAAGTGCTCCCTTTGAACCTTTTTTGATCATTATACCGTGTTTACCAATTTCTACATCTTCAGCTTTTGATGGTGCCAGAGGTGAAAGTAAATTTATTTCAATCAGCACATCAGGTAATTCACTTATTTTTAGTGTAGGAAACCGAGTATCATCCACGGCTGATGATATTGCTGTTTTTGCAACTGCTTCAATTAAAGGATAACGAGGATTTGACTGACCAATACATCCACGAAGATTTCCAGTGCTCCTTTTTTTTAGTGTAATGAAAACAGCTCGCTTTTCAAGTAATTCAGGGATCATAGTGTGAAATTTAATATATTCCTCATTTTCTAGAAAATTTTCTAGTGATTTCCTAGCAACATGGAGTAATTTAAGTTTTAAGTTCGCTGAAAGTTGATTGCTCATTTATAGAAATAGTACAGAATTTTAAGAAGTTATTTTTTCCTTAAAGTCTACCATGAAATTTAACATTAAAAAAAACTACTATTCAAATTTTTTCTAGTTAATATTTTTTAATATGAGTATAACTTGGTTAAAGTTTGCAAATTGAAGTTTTAAACTCTTTTTTTAGTTAAAGGGTTTTTCTATTTTAGTATCATAAGATGAATTCAAAAAATCACCATCTATATGGTTTCTAATAATTTTTTAAAAAATTCAGATCGTCAATTAACTTTTTTGATTCAAGACGAAGGCAAACCAAAAAAATTTAATTTACACAAAAAATCATTAGTCTATAGCTAAAAAAAGTTATTAATTTTATTCAAGTACTGCTTTAATCAAGATTGGTATCCGTTAAATGAAAATTTCTTAAAAATTTACAAAATTTATTTTGCTTTGTTTTAAAGGAAGTTATGAAAATTAAGGACTTACCTCAAAAAAACTATACATTACCAAAAACTTGCCGTTATTTTTGTATAGTGGATAATGGCATCGTTTTATTATTATTGCCTCACTAAATACAATGAGCAGTCAATCAATTGAAATAACTATTGATAAGCGTAACATAGTAACTCTCACTCTTAACCGTCCTGAAGTACATAATGCGGTAAGTCTTGAGATGATCCGTGAATTGCGCAAAATTATTGCAGAACTAAATTCAGATCCTGAACCCCGTGGAGTTATTCTAACCGGTGCAGGACAAACTTTTTGCGCTGGTATGGACCTACGCTGGATGCAGAAAATATCTACACAAAACCGTGCAAAAAGAATTTCAGAGGCAACTGAACTATCTGAAATGCTGAATGAGTTAGACCAACTTAATAAGCCTTTAATAGGGAAGATAAATGGTAATTCTTTTGGAGGAGCAATAGGCTTGATATCATGCTGTGATTATGCTTTGGCTATAGAAGATGCTGAATTTTCACTTACTGAGGTACTATTAGGCCTCCTGCCAGCTACAATCTCGCCTTTTGTTATAAGAAAAATTGGAGCGTCTAATGCTAGGCGTATTATGCTTAATGCTCATCGATTTTCAGCAAAAGAAGCTGTTAGTTTTGGTTTAGTTTCTAAAGCTGTTTCCATTCAATCCTTGGAAGAGGAAATTGATAATGAAATTAATGAGCTTCTGCGTTGTGCTCCTGAAGCTGTTTCTTCGACTAAAAACTTAATTTCAGAAGTTCGCGGAATGGAACCGCATGCTATTCGAGAATATACAATTGAAAAGCTTGCCGATGCGTGGGAAACTGAATCAGTAAAAAAGGGAATTGAAGCATTTTTTAGCAAACGTAGTTCTAAATGGAGTTAATAATTAAACAAAACATAAATTAGAAATGTTTAATTATTTCAAAGCAAAAACTTTCCGAATAGTTTTTGCTGCAATGTGTATGATGCTTGAAAGTGTTATTGGTGCATTTGCTCAGCAAAACTTTAATTCCTTAGATTCTGTTTCTGAACCGATGACTCAAGAAAATGAAATATTAACTCCAACAGTATTTGGTGGTGTAGGTAGGAAATTACCAACTTGGCTGTTAGGTTTAGACCTCATAGTACTAGCAAATCCTCATTACAGCGCCAATAGGACTAGGATGAAACTGGGAAATTATGTGTTTTGGGGAGAGTGGTGGAATAGTGATCTTCTAGGATTTAAGGTCATGCATTCAGAACAAACATTCAGCATTTTTGACAACACTGGAAGCCAGCCTGAATCTAATTCTAGACACCTTGGTTTTCTTGCTAAGGTTCAGCATTCTTTAAAAGTTGATATGAAAATAAGCGCAGGAATTGGTTTATCTAACACAGAATTTGTACTTAATAATCAACGAAAATATGGGAGATCTTTAGTCTCAGAGTTCAGGATTGGAATAGAAATTTTTCCAGGAACTTGGACTGAAGGAGGCTTTCTGACAATTGACGGTTCCAGCGGTAATGGTACTGATGATCAGCGTCTGGGTTCTTCAAGTTACCTTATTGGAGTAAGCTACGGGATCTAGCCTGCTTGTTTAGAAGAAAAAACTTTAAAGGGGATAATTAAAATGCAGCTACCTGATGTCGAGCATATGTCATCTGCAGAAAAAAACTGGTTTGCCAGTTCAATAGCTGGAATGATTGTAGCAGATGGACGTGCAGACCAGACAGAACTTGAATTTTTGAAAGAAGCAATCAATTTTCTTGATAACAAAGATGAGATAAGTCATATAATGGCCATTGTAAAAAATGGTACCCTCCCAAATTTAAGTCCTCTTGAAATAGATTCCAAGCAAGCTTTTCTAATGCTTAAGTATCTTGCTCAGCTAATGGTTGCTGATTCTGATCTATCATCAAAAGAAATTGAGTTTTTTCTCTTAGTTGGAAAATTTCTTGGGTTCAGTAATGAGATACTTTCTAAATTTTGGAAAAGTGCACGGTCACTCCTTGAAAGAGATCTGCCTATGGGAATGATTGAGACTGGTAAATTAAGGGTAAAAGTAACTCTGACGAATGTAGATGAAAGCGGTTTTACATTTCGCCTAAGTAAACCCTTGATGCCTAAGGTAAAAGTAATGTTACGAGTTAGCAAAATACATCATTTTCAACAAACCGCTGAAAGTGATGAAGAATACTGGAATGTAATTGCTTGTAAGATGTTTAAGCAGCACCAGCTAAAATATGATGATGGCTCCTACATGATTCGAGTAAATTTTGAGCAGAAAATTGCATATGAGCATGGAGTTTTGCAAATAATTCATCCTGAAAACTTTGCCGTGATTTCAAAAGGTGGAATTATTGAGACAAAAAAGAACTCTTTGCATGGAAGTAATTTACACTGCTATATCTGTGACAACCCTGAAGTGCCTTTTTATGTGTTGCAGTCAAAAAGCATGAAAACAAAAACAAATATATTCGGAATTCCATCTTATGTAGGTTCTGCAGGTGAATTGGATTTCTGCAATTATAGTTTGATCGATGTAGCTTCATGTCCTAAATGTGGATTCTCAAGCAATCATAAGGATGATTTTAAAAGATTAGAAACAGATAATCCTCATTTTGATAGTGTAAAATTTTCAGAAGAATGGTCAGATAAAATTGCCCCATTACTCAAAAAAACTCAGGAATATGGTGAGAAATATTTTGGGGAAGAACGAGATGCAGACCAAGGAATTCTTTCTTATGATTTGGCTGCCGCTACCTTTGAACATATGGCAAACATAGAAACGGATGTTCGAAAGAAACGTGAGCATCTTCGTAGGAAAGTTTCAATGCTTATGGTCCAGTCTGAACTTCTTATGGAAAACGAAGACAGAGAGGCTGCAGAGGCTAATTTGAAAAAAATTGTTGAAGTTTTAGAGTCTATATTTGAAAGCTTAGAAGGAGCTGTTATTCTTCATGCATGTGTTTTGTTGTTTCAGATAAAAATCTACTTTAATGATTTGCAATCCGCTGCAAAATTCATGAAATTCATGGACAATTATGACACAGAAGGAAAACTTGCAGAAGGTACGGAAGAGTATAAGGAACTAAAAGTAAGTTCAGCAAAAATGAAAGCAACATTTGACGACAGAGAAATTCTTACAAAGGAGAAGCTGAAACATTTTCATTTAGATGATGATGAGTGATTTAAATTTTCAAGATCAATCCCATAGTCCTAATGTCCATTCAAACTTAGGAAGCAAGAATAGCAAGCTTATATTAATGCTTCTAAGTAAGGATTTGCGCAAAACCTATATGAAACCCTTGGTGGACCGTTTGCATGAATTGGATGTTATAGCTGCAATTGATGAAATAAATTATCCTGAAGAAAAGCAGAAAAAATTTCACTGGATATTAAAATTTCCTGGAGATATTCCTATGGGAAAAACTCCGGATATGAATACTGCAAAGTTAATTTTTCGAGTACTTGGTAAACCTGTTTTGCAGGCAGAAAAAATTAATGCAAATAGCTCAGAAAAACTAAAAAAAATCGTTGAACGGTTCAAAAAAATTCAGCAAATATGTCTGGAACGTGAAAAAAATCCTGCTTTTGTAAAGCTAGCAATAACTGATGCTATTTTGCGAAAAAAAAAGGAGATGATTTTAAACTATGAGAAACTGATGGTTAGTTTAGATAAAAAAATTATTGATGTTGAAATTCCTTACTATCAGGGAATAGGATATATTCTTACCGAAGCAATTGAGAAAATAACAGGTGTAGCGGTATTAGACAAACTTATGAAAGGTCTAATTTATATTATGATAATTGACGACCTGGAAAAAAGAACTATTGACGGTCTTGTTAAAATAGATTTTAGCCGGAAGTTTCTTTCCTATATGTCTACAAGTGAGATTGCAAAAAAATTAAAATCTTTTCGGGAAGAGAAATCAGATGAATTTAAAGATGCTAGCGTTGGCGATTTGATTTTCAATTCACCTGACTTTGAGAAGGTGGATATTGTATTTTTTAATTCATGGAAATTCACTGAAGATTCATTCCCAGTAAGAGTTGCCTTACGTAAAAAAACACTCATAAGCAAAAAGGAAGAAAGACAGGTTAAGCAGCATGATTATAATAAATCAAAAATTGCTAACGAAGAAAAATCCTTGGAGGACGTCAAAAATAAATTAAATGAATTAATGCGTGAAATAAATAAAATTGAAAAATCACATTTGGAAGATGAAGATGAATATCAAAATCTGAACAATTCCAGAAGAAGATTATTGAAAGATATCAAGAGACGTGAGATAAGGATAAAAGAGCTGAAACGCCCAGTAAAAGCAGCTGGAGAGGAAAAAATAATCACATTTGATTTGTTTGAGATTTTTAAAAGCAAACAGTCTTTTTTACATCGGATGGGAGACAAAGCAGGATCGATGGGACTGGGTAATTTATTTGGAAAGAATGTTGAGACTGAAAAACGCTTCAGCTTTAACAAACTTTATGAAATGGCAAATTTTTCAAAAGATTGGATAAAAGCCTCCAACCAATCAAAGAAAATTTCTTCAGAATCATTTCGGCTAGCAGAACAATTAGATCAGTTTGTGGAAAAACACAAGCTTTCTGCAAGTATCGCAGGTACTCGTTCAAACAACAAAATTAATTATCAGCCTCTGCTGGATGAGCATATTCTTGATCGAATGGAACTTGCTGTTTTGAGCTGTGAAATAGCAAACTACTACGATGAAAAGTAATAAAATTAAATACTATAAAACAAATACGGACTGGAATTTTAACGATTTACATACCTCCAACTGTCATTTCTGAAACTAGTACCGTTGGCAGTCCAACCCCAACAGGAACATTCTGTCCTTCTTTTCCACATGTCCAAATGCCTTCACTCATGGCAAAATCATTTCCAACCATGCTGACTTTCGACATTGCATCCGGACCATTCCCGATTAGAGTGAAATTTTTTATTGGAGTGGTTTTTTCACCGTTCTCCACAAGCCAAGCAACTGTAGGGACAAAAACAAAATCTCCATTTGAAATATCTACTTGACCGCCACTAAATTCCTGACAGAAAACCCCTTTTTTTATTGATCCTATTATTTCCTCTGGATCAGAATTACCTTTTGCAAGATACGTTGAAGTCATCCTAGGTAAAGGGTAATGAGCATAGGATTCTCGGCGTCCATTTCCTGTTGGATTAGTGCGGAAGTGTCTTGCACTGATACGATCGTGCATGTAGCTTCGTAAAACACCGTTTTCTATTAACAGGTTTTCTGAGGAAGGGATGCCCTCATCATCAAAATTAATTGCACCTCTTTCATGTGGAATGGTTCCGGCATCATAGATTGTACATAAATCTGAAGCAACTTTTTCTCCTATACGACCGCTGTAAGCAGATGTTCCTTTACGGTTAAAGTCAGCTTCCAAAGGGTGTCCTACTGCTTCATGAAGGAGAATTCCAGATTGTGCGGGGCCCAAAATAACTGGCATCAATCCTGAGGGAGCCTGTTTTGCCCGTAAAAGAAGAATTGCTTCAGAAGCTGCCTGTTCGCCTAAAATTAAAGAGTAATCAGCTTGTTTCAGGTAATCTAGACCCACACGCCCTCCGATTCCAGAAGTGCCATTCTGTACATTTTTGCCTTCTTGAGATATACAGTGTACATTCATGCGGAACATTGGTCTTGTATCACGCATAATTTGTCCTTCTGAAGTTACAACCTGAGTCAGATTGATTGCATCCATCATAGCGACAGTAACTCTATTAACCCTTTGGTCGTAATTTTTTGCGATAGCCTCTGTGCGCTGTATAATTTTAATTTTTTGTGCAAGCTTCATATCTGTAACTGTTTCAAGTACAGGATAATAATTTTTTGGAACTAACTCATTAAATCGGAAAGCCTTGTCAAGTGAAACATCTCCACTCGCAGCAATAGATGCCGCAGTTCTTGCTGCTCGCATCATGGGCTTCAAGTCAAAATCCTCACTGTATGCATAACCTGTCTGGTCATTCTTTACTACTCTGATGCCCACTCCAGAAACTACAGCAACAGCAGAATTTTTGATTATTCCGTCTTCCATTACTACAGAATTTCGTGTGCTGTACTCAAAGTGTAGGTCAGCAAAATCCCCACCGTTCCTTAATGCTTCGCTTAATAACTTGTGAACCACAGTATGGTCGATTCCCATTTCTGACTCAAACAATTGTTTTACAGCTTCATCTCCTGATAAAGCTTTCGTAAGTTTGCGAGCAATATTTTCAGTTTCAAATGATATTTTTGAAGTTCCCATTTATTTATAACCTCTTTTTTGTATCTTTATTTAGTAGTGATTTTACTGAATTTTTTAATATTAAGATTAACACAAATAAATCTTCATTAATTTATGAAATCTTCAATACACAATGCAGCTCTCTTGTATGCTCCAGGTTCACCAAGCTTTCCACCAATCTTTTTTAGTTCTCCAATCATTGTTCCACGATAATCATGATCCTGCAAGAGACGAACAGCGTGATCAGTAATACTACTTACATTGAATTTATTTTGAATCAATTCAGGAACAATTTCTTTATCTGCCAGAATATTTACCATGCCTATATATTTTGTCTGAGCAAGGGTCTGAGCAATCATGTATGTAAGTGGTGAAACCCTGTAAACAATGACAAAGGGTTTAAGTGCAAGTCCTGTTTGTAATGAGGCAGTTCCAGAAGAAATTATAGCGGCGTCACAGGCCTTTACTGATTCGCTGAACTGTTCGGGAACTACCTTCAAGTTGACAGATGAAGTTAGGACTTTCCTCTGGACTTCGTCAAAATCTAAAGACTCTGCTACAGGAATAATACACTGAAATTCGCCAATTTTTTTTTCAATTTCTGGTAGTGCTTCCAACATTGTTGGCAGGTGTTTCTCCATTTCACTTGGACGACTCCCGGGAGCAATTACCAAAAGCGGTATATCATTTCGTAATCCTAAATTTTCACGGAATTTGGAGGAATCTTTCTCCAGATCGATTTCATCAAGCAGTGGGTGGCCAACCCAGCTAACATCAACACCAGCCTCTTGATAAATTTTTTCTTCAAAAGAAAACAGCACAATCATTTTGTCAACAACACGTTTGATTGTATTCAGTCTCCCCTTTCTCCACGCCCAAATTTGAGGACTGTTAAAAAATATTACGGGTATGCCCTTTTCTCTTGCATATGAAGCAAGTTTAAGATTGAATCCGGGATAGTCGATTAAAATAAGTGCATCGGGGCTTTCCTCTATCAGAGCATCACGCATTCTCCAGAGAGTTTTGTATAGTCTTGGGAGATGCCATGCTAACTCGACAAATCCGTGTGCTTGTAATGTGTCAAGCATAAAATAAGGACGAAAACCTTCACCAAGCATCTTTTTGCCACCAATGCCGAACAAATCGGCATCATTATGATTTTGACGCAAACTACGAATCAATCCTTCCCCGTGAATATCTCCAGAGGCTTCACCGGCAATCATCATCAATTTCATCAGGTTTTACTATATTAGTATAATAACGAAGAGTTTTTTAGTTTCAGAAGTCCTGCTTTATTACAAGTCCAACCTGCCTAAATCCAGCATTTTTAAAAAGAAGCATTACATCGATCAAAATACTATAAGGCACCTGTTCATCCATTTGTAGGTATACAGGTAGTTTATTTTCCCATACTGTTACTTTACTTTTTAGAGAAGCAGCTAGGCTTTTTAGAGAATATAATTCATTATTAATTGAAATTTGATTATTTTTATTGACTACTGCCAAAATTGAATTTTCATAATCTGGGGCACGTTCTTTTAGTTTGCCTTGAGGAAGTTGAATCGGGAGAGCGAGTGTCATTAAAGGTGCAGAAATTAGGAAAGATACGAGCAGTACTAATAGCACGTCAACAAAGGGAGTAATGTTTATATCTGACATCAGTTCTCCACGTAATCGTCGCGCGTGTCTGAATTTTCTCATTGTTTGGGGAGGAGTTGCTGTTGAAGGTAATGAAGCAGTTGTAGAGCGAAATAATCCATAATTTCAGTCATTCCACGTATTGTAGCGCGAAACAGATTATATCCAAGAGTAGCTGGAATTGCTGCAAACAGTCCTGCAGCTGTAGCTACTAGGGCTTCTGCTATGCCGGGACTTATTACAGAAAGTTCTACAGAATTGAGCTCAGATATGCTCATGAATGTATTTATTACGCCAATAACTGTTCCAAATAAACCTATAAAAGGCGAAGTAACTCCTATAGTTGCCAGAAGTGCTTGACCAGCATTCATGTCTTTTTCAGCTAGCAGAATTCTCCCTTCAAGCATCCGTTCCAGCCTGTCCATAAGTTCCCTACGGTGACCATAGTCAGATTCTGGATTAGCTTCAAGGAATTTTATTACTTCGCTGTGGGTCAGGGTAAACATTTCTTGGAGGGGGTTTTTAGGCATCTTACTGAAACGTAGCCAAAGTTCATCTACCCTGTTAGTAGTTTCAAGCAGCCTAAGAGCACGAGCCTGCAGGTACTTAGTCCTTAAAAGGCTTATGATTTTCATGAAAAGTGTAACCCAGACAACAATTGAAGCAAACAGAAGCACAGCAAGAACTCCGAAAGCTATGCTGCTAAAATCTGTAGTAAATGGGAGTGAAAAAAAATCCATTTACATATCTATCACTTAAGCAGCAAACTGAATTCTACTCTTCTGTTTCTGGCCCAAGCGTTCTTGTTGGATTGGGGGACGAGTGGAAATTCCTCACCATAACTAATTATTTGAGTAAGTTCCGGATTTGTAAGGTAGGCCATAATCGAATTAGCTATAGCATTTGCTCGTCGATGACCAAGAGCGATGTTGTATTCATCGCTTCCTCTTTCATCTGCATGACCTGCAATTTGTAAAATCATATCACCACGAGCCTCTAGTTCATTCATAACACAAGAACTTTGCTGCCGAAGCATTTTTCTGTAATCTTGTTTTATTTTTATCTGATCAAAGTCAAAATGGACAACAGGCATTAGACGGTCATTATTACTGTCCCTTAGCCTACTATCGGCTATAGTTATGTCCTTTGTTTTCTGAAGACGCTTATGAATTTCATTCATTAACTGAGGAATCATGTTGCAAGAAACAAGCTTGCTAGCGGATGATATAGCCAGCGGAGATTCTGACTCAAATAATGTTGTATCACTCTCTTGCTTAGGTGAACCTGTCTCATTTAACTCCCTTGGCAATGTGGGTGTAGGAGGAAGCTGCGGTTCCTGTTGAGCAGTAATTTTTGTCGTATCATCAGAATTATCTTTTTCGAAAGATTCATTTAAAAGTTCCATCAAAGAAGGTTCTTGTACTATCTTTTCCTCTGGAATTTCATTT
>CACFAY010000014.1 GCA_902564345.1 uncultured SAR324 cluster bacterium | reverse complement strand
ATAAATTTCTATTAAACTACAATTATCCTATTTAAAAATTGAGTAATATGTATATATATAACGTCAATAAAATAAAATTGTCTCTTTTAAAAAAATATAAATCAATATAAATATATATAATAAACAGTTATTTATGTTTATTTTATTTATATATATTGATAAATATATATATATATTATATTTAAAAATTATAAAATTTTTAGATAAAATAGTGCTATATTAATGAGAAATGTAACGCACTATATAGTTACTTGATATATTTTAAATAAATATATATTATGTACATCACAACTTTTAAAATGATATAAATAATAAATACTTATAATATGTATAATTTTTTTAAAAATTATTAAAAATACTTTTAACAATTACTTTCAAAATATTTGAATATTAAAAGATTGTAGAGTCTATACATTAATTAATTAAGTACAGACTCTACACTTACAATTTATGTAAAATAATTACTGAAGTAATTTTAATACTGTCATAGAGTTCTGATTTGCTTGTGCAAGCATAGAAGTGCTTGCCTCAACCATTATTTGATCTCTAGTAAATTTAGCCATTTCTTCGGCAATATCAGCATCTCTAATTACAGATTCAGAGCTCACTGCGTTTTCATGAGCTATCCTAAGGTAGTTAAGATTACTTTCTAGATTATTTCTTTGAAAAGCACCTAATTCTCCTCTATTACTTGTAACATCCTGAATTGCTTTATCTATAATACGCATTGCATCTTGCGCCTTATCAGAGTTCATAACACTAATTTCTCTTAATGATTTAAATCCTGAATCATTTTTTTCACCTCTACCTAAATCATTCGTTTTCATACTGCTTAATGAAAACTCTGAAAACTGATGAGGATTTGCACCGACTTGGAAAGTTAATGAATTTTGGGAAAAAGTAAGTGTCCCGGCAAAACCTCCTGGAGGAGCAGTTTCTCCTGTATAACTTACTTTTATACCCTCCGTAGTTTTAGCACCTGGAGCACCCATCAAAACCTGACCACGGCCGATGGTTTGTTCTCCACCAATTTCACCAACTACATCAACTCCGTTTTCTACAAGAAATGGGACATTACTCCTATTCGAAACCAGTCCAGAAGTATTGCTAGCAACTTGGAATGTGTGCTCTTTACCAAATTCTTTATGTCTAAATGTAAGGATTTGTGGTGCAGTCGAATTTGTTTGTGGCGGGTAAGGCCGAATCACATCTATATTTAATCCTGCATCTTTAATTGCCACTGAAAGATCGTTAAGAGTCTGCTCTACTGTTGTACCTTTTTTAGTGAGAAAGTTAACAGTACGTCCTCCCTCTGAAATTGTAATCTGCTCTCCTGAGTCAATGATTGCTTGATTTAAGGCTACTGAACCACTATGAACTGCACGGCTTGCCGCCCTCTGGATTATAATACCGTAGCCACCAGGTTTAGATGAATGTGCCTCAGTCCCTGCACTAAGGAATTCCAAATGGTCACCTGTGGCAACTCCATTACCTGACCGGCTTCCATCTAGTAAGTTATTGTGTCCATACTGCGTGCTTGAGGCAATTCGATCAATTTGTTCAAGAATATTATTTATTTCTTCCTGATCAGCGGCAAGCATTGAAGGATCATTGGTACCTTCATTACCAGCATGCACAGCAACCTGACGTGCCTGAACTAGAGCACGATTTACTTCATCAAGTGCTGCTTCAGCAGTTTGCATAAGTGAAACTGCTGTTTCTGAATTGTCAATCGCCTGGCTCAAACCTGCAGTTTGAGCACGCAGATTTTCTGATATTTGCAATTGTGCTGGCCCATCAGCACCACGATTTATTTTTAAGCCTGAAGAAAGTTTCTCCATAGTTTTTGACTGCGCGTTACTATTTTGAATTACATTCCTTAGTGAGTTTAAAGAACTCGTATTATGATTTATTCTTAAAGACATTTTGTCCTCCGTGATTATAGTTAATGAGTCTCACTTCTTGTGAGATTCAAATTTAATATCAATACCTCCATGTATTGAAAACAATAGCTCTTATTGTTAAATAAGAGCCAAATTAAACTGAGTGGGAGTATTCCCAAATCAGTCTTTAAAAACTTATTTTTTATATTTGATATAATTCTATAAATAACTTTTATTGAATTATTCTTACAGAAAGAAAATATCAAATATTAAACTTTACAATTCAACGTGATATTAAGTTAATGTTTTGGAAACGTTGTAATATAAAATATATTTATATTACAAAAATTTGTTTTCTAATCTATCAAATTAATACTTAAAATCTATGATCTAATTAAGATCATTTCGAACTAATAAATTTGTCTGATAAGTCAAATTATTTTTTTAATTCCAAAACATAGGATTAATTTAGAAAAAATAATAAATAATTTAAACTCATCTTAACTAATATAAATACTTATATATGCTATAAAATAAATGAGTGTATACCATTCAAATAAATATAGATGGATTTAAGCTTTACCATTAGCATGATATTTTTTTAAAAATTCTAAGATAAATATAACATTCGTATTTCTGGGCACAGTCAGTATTTAAAAATAACTGGCTGTGTTCACAAATACGATAAGTTATTTTAAAGGCATGATTAACTGCTTTTCGCTGAAATCATCCATAATTTCAGCGAAATGCTAAGTTATCATCATCAAATTCATCTGGGGTTCAGACGAATAAGAATCATTTACTTAGCCGTTTATTAATTTTAAAACGGCCATTGGTGTCTGATTTGCCTGAGCCAGCATTGCTGTACTGGACTCTACTAAAATTTGATTTCGTGCGTATTCTGACATCTCTTCAGCCATATCTGCATCACGAATAATTGATTCTGCGTTTGTTACATTTTCATGAGCATGTCTTAAATAATTAAGGTTACTTCCTAGATCATTCTTCTGAAATGCTCCCATTTCTCCTCTGGCTGTTGTAATTTCTTCTATTGCTTTATCTATGATTCTAATTGCATCTTGAGCTTTGCCAGCTTCGGATATTTCAATATCGTTTAATGAACGATAACCTGAATCATTCTGGATCCCATTACCAAGTTTTTTACTATTAACACTTCTTAATGAGAAGCTAGTTGATTGCTCTGGATTAGGTCCAACATGAAATGTCAAAGAATTTTGAGAAACCGTAACGGTGCCTGCATTAGTTCCAGGTGGTGGCGCAGATTCTCCGTTGTATCGAATTTTTAACCCTGAAACTTTTGTTGGCACACTTCCAGTGAGAATCTGTCCTCTTCCAAGTCCTAACTCTCCTCCAATGAATCCGGAAACGTCCACTCCATTTTTTATAGTGTCAGGTGTATTTATTCGCGATGATAATAATCCTGCGGTATTACTGGCAACTTGAAATGAATGCTCACTCCCATACTCTTTATGTCTGAATCTCAATAATTGAGGAGCAAGAGGATTAGCCGCACTACCTGGAGTACGAACAATCTCAATATTCATTCCAGAATGAATTATTGCTTTATCCAGTCTGTTTAGAGTGGTTTCAACGTTTTCTCCTGCTTTAGTTTCAAAATTTAGTTTGATTCCACCTTCTGAAAAAGTAAGCTGTTCTCCAGCGTCAATCATTGCCTGTGTCAATGGAACAGCACCTTGTACTGATGAACGAGTTGCAGCTTCCTTTATTTCTATCTGGTACCCTCCTACTGGAGATGATTTAGTATTTTCATTTGCGCTGACGAACTCAAGGTAGTCGCCTTGCGTGACTCCGTTTGCTCCCATGCTGCCATCAAGAATTGCTTTGTTTCCATAATTTGCGATCTTGGCAATTCTGTCAATTGTCCGCATTACATTATCTAATTCTGCCTGATTCGCAGCCAGCATAGCTTCGTCATTAACAGCTTCATTAGCTGAACTTACAGCAAGCTGCCGGGCATTAATCAGTGCACGATTTACTTCGTCTAAGCCTCCTTCAGCGGTTTGCAACATTGTTATTCCTGTTTCAGTGTTATCTATAGCCTGTTTAAGTCCCGCAATTTGTGCTCTCATCCTTTCTGAGATGATCAGTCCAGCGGGTGAATCAGCTCCACGATTTATTTTTAATCCTGATGAAAGCCGTTCCAAATTTTTGTCTTGAACCTCAGTATTTCTTATAAGATTCCTGTGCGCATTTATCGCACTAACATTATGATTTATTCGTAAAGGCATAAGCCCCCCCTTTTTTAGATGATTGATGATGAACTTAATTTAACGAGCAAGTCTTTACCTTCCTGGTTTCAACATTGTCGTTTAGTCGTTAAATTAACGACTTATTTCGTTAACTTTTAAGAAATCAACGAAATACTTTTTACATAAGCAGCTGATTTAGTTGCTTATGTATCTTAATTTATACAATATGTATTAATAAAAATAATATTTATATTACAAAATTAATACATTTATTATTCTGTATAAATTAATATTTTTAATTTCTGCCTGTCAGCCTTTTGACCTACAGTTTAGTTATTTTAGTTATCTTCTCGATACAATATTATTTCAATAATGATAGAACATTGCCCTGATTCTGATGTGCTTGTGCCTTAGAAGACTCGAATGTGTCTTGTGTTATCTTGCTTTTAGTTTTTTTAGCTAAGGCCTGCACATTATCATCATGATCAGGAATTTGGCTAGTTAATAACTTTTGACCAAATTTTACCTGTAATTCCCTCATTTGTTCTCTTATAATTGAATAACAGACAGACTCTATTTTATCTTTGACTTCTGTTACTTCACTTAAGCTTTTTTTGAGCACTATTATTGAGTCTTTAACTTTTTGTGGACTCAAAACATTTATATTCTGCAAAGATTTAAATCCAGAAACATTTTCAGTCTCCATACCAAGGTATGAAGCATGAAAATTCCTCAGACTTAGTTGGTTAGATTGATAATTACTGTTTCCTTTGATGAATTTAAAGCCATTCTGTACAACAGATACAATACCTGCAAAGCATTCTGGTGGTAATTCATTACCTGTATATCTTACGGTTAAACCTCCGATATCTTCCTCATCTTTAGGAACTGTTAAGAATTGTCCATGTCCAATGCACTTTATGCTGTTGATAGTACCCATTACATTGCATCCTGGTGTAGCATATGTTAGTTTATCACTCTCTAATGAAATTACTCCTGCTGTGCTACTTGATGCCCTGAAATTGTAGTCACTGCCATATTGTAAGTGTCTGATATGCAATATATTATTTTCATTTTTTACTATTTCAATTGGCATCTCTAATTCGCAAATCCACATAGCAAGATGGTTAAAAGTATCATCCACAGTATCCCCACTTTTAGCAATATATCTGTTTAAAATCCCATTTTCTTCTATAGTTAATATTTCTTGATTATCAACCATATTCTGAGTAAGTGGTATTTGCCCACAAATTTCAGATCTTTTAGACTGTTGTTCTACATATATTTCATAACCCTTAAGCGGGGATGTTTTTGAATCTGGAAGCATATCAATAAATTCCAAATGTTTGCCATTAACAACCCCACGCACACCGTGACTGCCGTCAAGTAGTGGTTTATGTCTGTAACTAGTTTCATCTGCCACTTTGTTAATTTGACCAATCAACTCTTCTAGTTCTTGTTGGTCTGCTTCTCTCATTGCCGAATTGCATGATGTTTCATTGCCTAAAATTAAAAGCAATTCATTTATCTCAAATAGATATTTTTCAACTTCTATCAAAGCTTTTCCAGCAGTTTGAGCAATACTCATTTGTTCTTCGACATTAGTAAGTTCTCCCTGAATTTTTGCAGACAAAAGTCTTAAATCTTCACTTTTAATATTTTGTATTGTGTTTTGATCTTTAACATTTGTTTTACTTACTTGTTTATTATTTTCTCTCTTATTATCTTTATCACTGTGATACATAGCATTTCTAAATGCACCCTGTTCACCTAATGATTTTGTGGTTGGACCAAAATTAGATTTAATATTTATAGACATATTTCCTCTTTAATTAAACATTCCTATCTGCTAGAAAAGACATTTAAAAAAATGTCGTTTCTTTTCCAAAGGACAAAACATATAATAATTTTAATACTTAACTTGAAAATGATTCACAAAATTGCTTTAATTTAATCAGCAATTTAGAGAAACATTTTTTATATTTCCCAAATTAATCGGCAAGGCTCAAGAAACAAGATAAGGGCTAGGCTCAGGACCTTTAACCTTGAATCATGAATCTTGAACCTTTAACCGTAAATTGGTTTTAAGCAGCTTTACTAATCAGTTGTAATACTGATTTTGGTATCTGGTTGGCTTGTGCTGCCATAGCAGTACCAGAAGCGACCATTATCTGGTTTTTTGTAAAGTCGCTCATTTCAGCCGCCATATCAGAATCTCGTATTATTGATTCTGCATTCATAAGGTTTTCTCCTGATACTCGCAGGTTTCTAAGGTTCGATTCCAGTGAGTTTCTTTGGAATGAACCCATTTCTCCTCTCAGGACAGCTATTTCTTGAATAGCCTCGTCAATTAATTTTATCGAGTCTTGAGCACTATCACTGTCTGTAACGTCAATATCAGATAAACTGCTGAAACCACTTTCGTTATCTACATCACGTGCTAATTGTTCTGTACGAAGATCTCCAGCTGAAAAAGCTACAGTCTGTTTGTGATTTGGCCCAATTTGAAAAACAAGAGCATTTTGTGTAACATGTACATATCCCTCAACAGCAGCTCCTACTAGATCTTGATATGTTTGTTGAACTACTCTTTGACCAACAACTCTGCCTTGTTCATCTTTGATATCAACAATCTTATTCCCAAGTTCTTTGTCATATCTTACAATTAGACCATCTGTTCTAGATCCTTTTGGTCCATACAAGTATTGTCCTTGTCCAAAAGCAATTTCTCCATCAATAACTCCACTGACATCCTGGCCTCCACTTGATAGTTTTACTGTACCTGCCTGCTCACCAAATAATCCTGTAATATTTGTAGAAATTCCAAAATTAGGTTTGCTCCCGTGATGCTTATGCATTACCGTCAACATGCCAGAATCATTAATAAATACCTCCACATCGAGTCCGTTTGTATCAGCTTTTTTCTGAAGTGACTGAGCAACAATGTGAGCCATTCTTTTCTCTGTTTCTTCCCTTGTAAACCTCAAGGGATCTCTTTCATGGTTGTATCTTAATTGTATTAGATTTTCTTTTAGATCTTTCTCCGTATTTGTATCCATATTGAGAATTCTATTATCTTCTTTAATAACAAACGATACGCCATTTGCTATTTCTTCCATTGAAATCATTCGTGTTGAGAGAACTCCTGGTCTTGTAGCTGCTTGTTCAATGTTTATTTTATATCCTTGCTTTGAAGGACTTGGTTTTGTCTGAGGAGAAGCATCAATAAATGTTAGACCTGCCCCAATAGCCACTCCGTTAACTTCATTGCTCCCGTTAAAAAGTGATTTTGTGCCAAACATAGTTGAACCTGCAATCCTGTCTACTGTTTCAAGGAGTTCTTCTATTTCCATCTGATCTGCTTGGAGCATTTTTTCTTCAGCAGCTCCTTCGTTAGCAGCATGCAAAGCCAATTGTCTCATGCTGATCAACATGGAACTTACTTCACTCAATACACCCTCAGCTGTTTGAACCATAGAAATCGACGTTTCTGAATTCTTAACAGCCTGATTAATTCCAGAAATCTGAGTTCTCATTTGCTCAGATATCATCAGCTCAGCTGGCCCATCTGCAGCAGAATTTATGCTATAGCCTGAAGAAAGACGTTCAAGATTCTTGTTTGTTTTTTCTACAGTGTTACTTAAATGCCGCAATGAAGTAATTGAAGCAGAGTTTGTGTTGACGCGCATAGCATCCTCCTTTACTTTATTAAATTTAAGCCGAATCTTTTCGACATTGAAAATTACTACATCAACTACTGATAATTGTGTAGTAAATATAATATTTTTATTACAAAATATTTACCATTGATTCCTTAAAAAATACTCCTAAATTAAAAATCTATTTTACAAAAAAATAAAATTTAAATAATTGCAATTTGGACAAACCTCTCTTGTAAGAGCTATATATACAGACAAACTAAGCCGTATATGCTCTTGAATGCTCGCAGTTCAAGACAGACTGCGACGTTCAAATCACAAAAATATTCACAATATATAACTATTTGATCAACAGTAAGAAAAGTATTATTTTACTTACTCCTACTGATTAAAACATCAGATTAATACTCATAGAAATGTTTTTTTATAAACATTTTAAACAATCTGGCATCTCGTTTTATCAAGAGAGCTAATATCTCCCTTCAAAAAACTGATACCGAGCAAAAATAACTTACAATTTATTTTTATTCGTAAAAATTTATTATTTTATCTACCGTCAAGCAAAATTTCTGAATTTGCTGCGCTTTTGAGCCCTCCTCTGAAACACAAATATTAAATTCATATTACCAGGAAAATGTTAGGGCGCAATCATAAGTCCAACTGAATATTATTAGGCACAGTCATTTCTCATAGTTTAGTACATAATAAAAATCTAAATGTTCTAGAATATTTTAATTTAAATATCCTGTAACCGGAGCTCCTGACTTAAAAATGATTTTTAGCACAATAACTTCAATCAGATTGAAGTTAAAATTAATGCTGAAGTTGTAAATATATAACAATAATGTTTACATATTTTTCATGCCTAAGTCTTAAAGGCTTGAGAAAATGAAGCGTTACTTTTATGTAAAAACCAATATAATCCAAATTTCAAAGATCTTTTATAGAACCCTGCCTGCCAGTTAAATACCTTTAACTAGAAGAAAAATAGTTTTGCAAGGTTTTTTTAATAGTTAAATGAAACTCTTACTTAAATAAATAAGTATAAAGTCTTTTCATTCCCAGTTATTGGATTCATCATTTCCAATACAAGGATTCCTAATGTCTTTTTTATCGACATATTTATAATTAACTTTAATGCTTTTTGGGGAATCTTTTAAAATTAAGGTGAGAATTTTTTAACGCATGAATAAAGTTTCGTCTTAAAAGACAATTTATATGATATATTTTATTCAGAATTTGATGTTGAAGCCTATTAAAGGATACATTCTGTTGGCACGAATTGAGTAATTTGAGGCGTTCTCACCTTCTTCACGTTCTATGAATGTCCCCCCTCTAAGTCTTCTGTTTTCTAAAATTGTATCCCACCATGAATGTATTGCAATTGGTTCGATGAGTTCAAATTCACCATCAGCAGGATGATAAATGATGCCCAAATACAAACCTGCTAAAAAAGCGATAGCAGGAGTTGCTGTAAAACCAGCTCCTGAGTGGGCTGCTCCAAAAACTGCACTGGCAGTAATGATGCTTCCCCAGCGGGAAATGCTTTTGCTCATACCCATTGAATAAAGGTTGTAAAGGGACTGTTGAATTATTCCACGAAAAAGCATTTCTTCTCCAACACCAACTAATTGATATTTTAAAAATGATGTGTTTATCATTTCGTTTCTAGATAAATCGTTGTCAACATAATAAGTTACTAAATCTGATTCCAAGGAAACAGAAGATGCCCAAATGGTAGGCAACCAGAATGTCCATTTGTCATAAAAATTCCAGATCTGAAAAGGCGCCAGCATAAGACCAAATGTCTCGGTGTTTTCGTCACAACCTGATTCATAAAGGTCGTAAAATGTAGCAAAGGTCAGATTCCCATACATACTACTGTATGCATTTGCATAAAAAGTTTCCCTAGAATAGAAAAAGTCATGTTGAATTTTTTCATCCTCAATTTCTCTTCTACTATATATATTGGCATAATTTTCTTCATAATCATCTTCAGTTGAATATTGCATGTATTTGTTGAGTGTGACCCAGCGTGTACCTCCAAAAACAAGCATTTTATCGTAATGCCCTAGAAAACCATATCCAAGTCCCGGCAAAAGATATTCCGCAACAGTAGCACCAATACACCCAATGCTTGAGACTCCCCAAGCTGAGTACGGGATTACTATACAAATAAAAATTACCAATCCGTGTAGCTGGATTTTTCTTAAGACAATTTTGAAAAACTGATAAAATTTTTTCACTAATATATTTTAACTAATCAAAAAATTATTTTTAAATTAAATCTGATACTAATAACATATCAAAATTCTAGTTATTTAGAATAGATAAAAAACTTGACAAAATCTTGATTCAAGTTTAGCCTCCTTGATTTTAAGTATTCATTCTTAATAGATTAATATTTGTTATAATAGCAATTAGAAAATAAGATTTGCTGCTATGTTTTTTAAAACTCAAGTAAAAAGGTCTTCATGAAAAGGAGAAAATTTATCAAAGACATAACGGTTGCAGGTGGCGCTACGGCAGTTGCTGCATCAACATTTCCTGCTCCTGCTATTGCTCAAGGTAAAATAAGATGGAATGCTGTTTCTGCATTCGGGAAAGCAGGACTTCTTGGGCAGGCCCTAGAAGAATTTACAAAATTTGTAAGCACAGCATCTGATGGGAAGCTGACAATTAAAGCATACCATGCTGGTGAATTGGTTAAGCCATTCGAAGCAATGGATGCGGTACAAACTGGTGCTGCCCAAATGGGATATGGAGCTCCATACTATTGGGCAGGAAAGTCTGATTCCATATCTTTTGTGGCATGTATGCCCTTTGGGTTAATTGCTCAAGAACAAAATGCATGGATGTATTACGGAAAGGGAATTGAACAGGCGGATAAGTATGCATACAACCCTTTAGGTTTAAAATTTCTTCCCATGGGAAATACTGGGAATCAAATGGGAGGATGGTATGCTAAAGAGATCAATACGGTTAACGATCTTGATGGACTTAAATTTCGGATGCCAGGGTTGGGTGGAGAAATTTTAAAAACATTTGGGGTGAATGTCATTCTTCTACCCGGAGTTGAAGTTTTGCCTGCATTAACTTCTGGAGCTATTGATGGTACAGAATGGATTGGTCCTGCAGCGGATATGGGTAAAGGATTACATAAGGTTGTAAAAAATTACTACTATCCAGGATGGCATGAAGCAGGCACTATTCTTGATGGTTTTATTGATATGAATGAATGGGAAAAGCTCGATAACAATTTAAAAGAAATTGTAAAAAGAGGTGCTGCAGGAACTAATTTGTTTATTCTCTCAAGGTTCCAAGCAATTAACAATAATGCACTACAAAAATTGATTAAAGATCATGGCGTTAAAATGAGGCCTTATAGCGACGAACTCTTGAAAGCTATAGGTAATCGTGCAAGTGAGGTTCTTCCACAAATTGCATCAAAATCATCAGATGCTAAGTCTTTGTATAACGAAATCGTAGCAATACGTGAATCTATGTTAGATTGGTCCACTTACTCTGAGTTAGCCTTTATAGAAGCGCGTAAAGCAGCAAGAATGAGAAAAATTTAAAAATTTTTACCAAAGTAATTTTAATATCTTTTGATTTTTATAAAAGGAGGTTTCTTTTTAAAAGGGGGCCTCCTTTTTTTTTAAGTATATATGTCTTACATTGAGCGTATCATATATTTTATAGACTCAATTAACGAGTGGGTGGGGAAACTAGTTTCTTGGCTACTTGTTGTAATGGTTCTGAATGTATTTTTAGTTGTCGTACTCAGATACGTCTTTGGTTATGGCGCAATATGGATGCAGGAACTTTATGTTTGGAGTCACGCTATTGTTTTTCTGCTGGCAGCTGGGTATACACTTTTACATAAGGGGCATGTCCGAATAGATTTGATCTATCGCGAAGCCAGTAACAAATATAAGGCAATAATAGATTTGTTTGGAACAGTGTGTTTTGCACTGCCTGTAATATATTTTATTTTTATTAAGAGTCTACCAATGGTTGAGAGATCTTGGAAAGTTTTTGAAAAATCAGCTGAAGCTGGGGGTTTACCAGGACTTTTTTTATTTAAATCTGTTTTATTAGTATTCTCTTTATTGTTTGGACTTCAATTTTTTTCACTTGGTTTAAAAAATATTTATAGCCTAATTTATGAAAAGTAATATTAGATCTCTTTTACTTATAAACAAATGACTTCAGAATTTCTCGGTTTCACTATGTTTGGTGTAACCATGGTTACACTTCTATTGGGCTTCCCAGTCGCATTGACGATTGCTGGCTCGGCTTTGATATTTGCAGTGATTGGGGACTATTTTGAATTATTCAATCTAGGGATGTTATCACTTTACCCACTTAGAATTTTTGGAGTAATGAAGGCAGAAACACTTGTTGCGGTTCCTCTGTTTGTATTTATGGGGGTCATGCTTGAAAAATCGGAGATAGCTTTTAAATTGCTTGAAGCTATGGGGAAATTATTTGGGAAAAAAGCAGGAGGTCTAGGAATTTCTGTTATTGTTGTTGGGGCTCTATTAGCAGCTTCAACAGGAATTGTTGGTGCAACTGTAGTAACAATGGGTTTGATAAGTTTACCAGTAATGATAAAAGCTGGATATAGTACTAGACTTTCATCAGGATTGATATGTGCTTCAGGAACACTTGGTCAAATCATACCTCCATCAATAGTTTTGGTTCTTCTGGCTGATATACTTCAGGGAGCAAACGAACAGGCTTCTGAATTAAAAGGAGAACTTGTTCCCGACAATCCGGTCACAGCTATCGACTTATTTGCTGGAGCACTTTTCCCAGGACTTCTATTGGTAAGTCTCTACTTAATTTATCAAATTATAATAGCATCAATTTCCCCTTCTTTAAGCCCTGCTTTAGTTCGTGAAGATCAAGTTGATAAAGTATCTGAATCTGAAGTAAGTTTTCACCAGTTATTAAAAATAATATCACCACCACTTATTTTAATAATCGTTGTCTTAGGATCAATTTTAACAGGCATTGCTACTCCAACAGAATCTGCCGCGGTTGGAGCTGTAGGAGCAACAATAATTGCATTTTTTTTGGGACAATTAAATTTAAAAATTATTCAAATTGTATCTCAAGAAACAGCTAAAATAAGTTCAATGGTATTTATAATTCTTATTGGTGCTTCCTTGTTTTCGCTTGTTTTTCGTGGATTTGGTGGTGACGTAGTAGTTGAAGAATTCCTGATGAATCTTCCTGGGGGTCCTATTGCAGCAATGTTAATTGTTATGATGATAATATTTTTCCTCGGATTCTTTTTGGATTTTATCGAAATTATATTTGTAGTTGTTCCGATTGTTTCTCCAATATTAATTGCTATGGGATTTAATCCTTTATGGTTAGGGGTTATGATTGGGATCAACTTGCAAACTAGTTTCCTAACACCACCATTCGGTTTTTCTTTGTTTTACCTCCGTGGAGTAGCTCCAAAAGAAGTAATGACCGAAGATATTTATTTAGGAGTCATGCCCTTCATTGCAATTCAGGTATTAGGATTAAGTCTTATTTGGCTTTTTCCTCAAATAGTACTTTGGTTTCCAAATTTACTTTTTAAATAAAAAATTATTCCAAATGAAGTTGTTTTTGTTTATTAAGAAAATATTTGATATAAATTAACTAAAAAGGATTACAAAACATAAGAATGTCAATCTAATATAAATGTTCCAAGTGAAGCCGAATTAAAGATAATCAGTTCAATGCGTACTTGGAGAAAATTGAATAAATTAATTAAAAAATGGACATTTAAGTAAGAAAAAAATTTCTAGTTTCCAGTCATTGGTAAATAAAAATTAAGAGATTTGGCTTCAGATCATCAATCAACTAATAACTCCGTATATAATAAAAAAATATTCTGCTTCTACAAAAATATAATTTATTCTTAATCTAAAGAGTTGCTGAAAGTTCCGCCATAAGATTCTCTTAATATATTTTTTTGAATTTTTCCCATAGAGTTTCTGGGTAGTTTTTTTACAAACATCAACTTTTTAGGAAGTTTGAAATTAGCAATCCTGTTGTGCAGTGAGTCCATTATAATATCCTCGTTCAAACTGAATCCAGACTCAAGTACAATAGCAGCAACCACTGCTTCACCTAAATCAGGATGTGGTACTCCAATTACTGCTGATTCCAAAACTCCGTCAATGAGGTTCACCAGTTGTTCAATTTCCTTCGGGTAGATATTATATCCAGCTGAAATTATTAGATCTTTAGATCTGCTAACAAGAGTAATATATCCGTCTTTACTGATTTTTCCTAGATCACCTGTTATAAAAAACCTGTTATCACGCAGTTCTTCTGCTGTCTTTTTGGGCATTCCCCAATAACCTTTGAATACATTCGGACCGCGAATTTCTATCATACCTGTTCTGCCGTCTTTCAAAATCCTACCTGTTGAAGGATCGGTTACAATTAATTCAATACCAGGTAGGGAGATTCCTACGGTTCCTGCTCTTCTTTCACCATAATATGGATTTGAAGTGTTCATGTTTGTTTCAGTCATTCCGTATCGTTCGAGTATTGCTTGACCTGTTACTTCTTTCCAAAGATCGTGAGTTTGCGACAACAATGGTGCAGAACCGGAAATAAATAGGCGCATATTTTTAGCAGCATTGTTGAGATCCGGATGTTCGAGTAAACGAACATAAAAAGTGGGTACTCCCATCATGACGCTAGATTGGGGCATTCTTTTGCAAATTGCATCAGTGTTAAAATTTTTCATGAGAAGCATAGAAGAGCCTGCTAGCAGTGAAACATTGGTGGCTACAAATAGACCGTGTGTGTGGTAAAGTGGTAATGCGTGAATCAGAATATCTTTATTAGTAAAATGCCAGCTTTTAAAAAGTGTCTCGGCGTTGGACTGTAAGTTCATGTGAGTAAGCATAGCTCCTTTTGAACGTCCTGTAGTCCCTGAAGTGTATAGTATCGCAGCTAGGTCGTCATGATCCCTTTTAACACCATTGAATCCAGGAGACTCAGCATTTCTTGCATCAACTAGTGTGCCAGTACCGTCTGCAGATAATGTCCATAAATGACAAACTTTGTTAGATTTAGCAATTTTAGTTAGACCTTGTATTTTTAAAGTGTCACATACAAAAATTGCTGGTTGGGAGTCGCGTAAAAAATAATCAATCTCTTCTGGAACATACGCAGTGTTTAATGGTAAAAAACAGGCTCCGGCCAATATTGTCCCGAAGTAGAGTTCAACTACACTAGAAGATTTTTCTACCTGCATTGCGACGCGGTCTCCAGGCTTAATACCAGCAGAAATTAGTGCAGAAGCAATTTTTTCTGCATTCTGAAAAAAATTTTCAAAGCTAATTAGCTGATCATTTTCATGGTTGTGGATGAATACTGCATCATTCTGCTTTAAAGATGCAGTTCGCAAATGTTTTGCTAGATGATTTGATTCATACATCTGACTTTGAATATTTTATGACAAATTTATTGTTGTAGAATCTAGGGAAAAAACATATAACGCCTAAAATTATAAATTTTTTAATTGTTATGTATTGAGTTTCGTAATTATTATTTTGAAAAAATTCAAAAATATTGACTGCAATTTTTGGCATGCTGAATATTTGTCTATTAAATTAATAAAAATTATTTTTCTAGAACAAATTTTTTTTAATAGTGAGTAATAATGGGATTAATTGGTGTCTTTATTAATCCGACTGCAATTTCAATTGCACGTGCAACCGCCAAAACTTTAGCCTCACCTCGGGGTGGACCTATCAGTTGTAAACCAACGGGCATTCCACTTTTAGTAAATCCAGCAGGAATTGAAATGGCAGGCAGTCCTGCGGTTGTAGATAGAAATGAAAAACGTAGCCACTCTATATAATCATCCACAGGATGACCGTCAATTTCACTTGGGAATTCTTCATCAACTGGTCCGGGCTCCAGACTAACTGTTGGACAGGCTAAGACATCAAAATTTGAGAGAAAGTGTCGCATATTATGATAAATTGTATTTCTGCCCATTTGTGCTTCATAAACGTCATCAATAGTCAATTCCCTCCCGTAATCGATATTATCAGACAATGTTTTTTTGAAGTGTTTTTGAACTGAAAGAGGTGTTTTTCCAGGTCCAGCCGCCCAAACCATTGCCCTCAGAATTCTATAACAACGGTTCAGATTAGGTAGAATAGGGCAGTCCTCCTCTACTGTGACTCCTGATTTTTCAACTAACTGAAGTGATTCCTTTAGAACCTGTTTCCATTCTTTTGAAATGGGAGCAAATCCTTTAAGGTCAGGACTATATGCAATCCGGACATTTGTATCAGCCCTTTTTACTGCTTCCTGATAAGGAATTAGAGGTGCAGGATAAGATACGGGAGAACTTGAGTCAAATCCGGACATGGAGTCAAGAAACAACGCGCAATCAGTGACATTTCGTGCCATCGGTCCCTGTACACTTTCTGTGCTGAATCCAAGCTCCAAACCTCCCCCTTTGGCGACTCCAGGGCTGGGACGAAATCCAACAACTCCACAATAGGCAGCAGGCGTGCGAAGAGAACCTGCCAGATCATTTCCATGGCTGAGCCATACCTCACCAGTTGCCAATGCTACTGCTGATCCTCCCGAAGATCCCCCAGCATTTCTTTGTGTATTCCATGGATTACGAGTCTTTCCAAAGATTTCATTAAATGTATTTCCTCCAGCTCCCATTTCAGGTGTGTTAGTTTTTCCAACTATAAGTGCGCCTTTATTTTCAAGATTTATCACCAAAGGCTCACTTTTTTTTGGGACAAAATCAGACAGTCCCTTAGTACCGAATGTTGTTCTGACTCCTGCTACAGTAGTGAGGTCTTTAATACCAATCGGTAATCCACCTAGCCAACCAGGTTCATCAGGGTTCCCCTTCCCCATTGCCTCCCAATTTTTAATAGCCTCTCTCGCACGATCCTCACATAATGTAGGAATAGCATTTACCAAAGGTTCAACTTGATTTATCCTTTCTAATGAGAAATCAAGTAGTTCTTCAGGTGATATTTCCTTTTTTCTTAATAATTCTATTACTTGAACTGCATCAAGTTTGCAAAGTTCGGGGCCAGTAAATGAGGTTGCTGGATGATTCTTCATAAGCTAAAATAAAAAAAAGTATTTTTCTTAAAAATTTAATGGGAAATTTTCTAAACACAAAAAAAATTAAACAATATTTTTAAATTATGTTTAAAAGAATTAACATTAATGAAAATATTATTACATTAATGAAAATTCATCTCAATTTTTATGAACTACATAAAAATTATTAAATAATCTGATTCTAATCTTTTAAACTAGTTTTTAAAAAAATTAACTAAGGCTTTAATTCAATCAGGTCATATGAAGTAAGATATATTGATTGTAAATTGAAGTTTTGGTTACAAAAAATGTTTTATGGATTAATTTTTTCAAATTTGTAGAGAATTTCTGGGTATTTTAAATATAAATTCAAATTATCCTATAAACTATAATAAATTTTTGTCGTTAGGATTTAACTTTTATTTTATAAATATAAAATACATATATTTCTATGGGAAATGAATTATGGCAATTAAGTGCCTTTGAAATGGCAGAGGGAATTCGAGAAAAGCGTTTTTCTGCAGAAGAAGTAATTAATTCAGTAATTTCAAGGATTGACCAGCATAATCCAAGACTGAACGCGATAGTTGCTGATTACAGAGAAGAAGCTTTGATTGCTGCTCAAGAGGCGGACCGGGCAATATCAGCTGGAGAAAAAACAGGTGAATTACATGGAGTGCCGGTAACAATAAAAACTAACGTAGATGTTGAGGGGAAACCTACTCCTAACGGTTTACCTGCATTTGCAGATTTGATTGCACCAGCTGATGCACCGATTGTAAGTAACTTTAAGAAATCTGGAGCAATCATCATTGGAAGGACTAATACTCCAGAGTTATCAATGAGGTTTAATACTGACAATCCTTTGCATGGAAGGACTGAAAATCCATGGAACAAAGATGCAAGCCCAGGAGGGTCTTCGGGTGGAGCTTCATCTGCTGCTGCTGCTGGATTTGGTCCGATACACCATGGGAATGATATTGCAGGTTCACTCCGCTATCCTTCATTCTGCTGCGGACTTTCTACTGTTAAGCCAACCTTCGGAAGAGTTCCCGCTTGGCTCCCTTCAGCAACTGGTGAAAGAGGGATGTTGTCCCAGATGATATCTGTTCAAGGAGCAATCTGCCGGGAAGTGCGAGACGTTCGTCTAGCAACAAGAATAATGGCAAAAGCAGATCCAAGGGACCCATTCTGGATGCCTGTGCCTTTTGAGGACTGGCCTGAAATGACTGAACCAGCTAGAATTGGAGTTACAACTGAGAGTTATGATAATCCAATTCATCCAGGTATAGTAGAGTCCATAGAAAGAGCTGCTGATTGCCTTTCTGATGCTGGTTATGCTGTAGAAAGAGTTGTAACTCCTCCAGTGAATGAAGCAGCTGAATGCTGGATGAGATACTTAGGTAATGAAATTAGAACATTTTTAATGCCCGTGGCAATGGAGCATGGAAGCGAGACTATAAAACAAATATTTGAATGGTTTTTACATATCGGTGGTGTTGGTGACGCAGAAGATTACCGTGAGGGGATAAAGGATCGAACTGCAATGACTCGTGAATGGAACCTTTTTCTTGAAAAATATCCACTAATACTATCTCCATATTTAATGCAACCGGTTGGTACATGGGATAATGATACAAAAAATGTTGAGGAATTAGGAAAATTCTTAAATTCAGGAATATACAGTCTTTGTATAAGCTGGCTAAGTCTCCCTGCTGGAGTAGTTCCAACAGGAATGGTAAATGGCCTACCTGCTGGAGTTCAGATAATCGGCAGAAGGTTTCGTGAAGATTTGATACTTAATGCAATGCAAGTTGTAGAAGATCAGTTAGGTGTCCTTACTAAAGAATTGTGGGCTAGAGAGAACATGGTTTAAAAATTCATATTTCCAACCAACTTATCAGGTAATGGCTTAAATAGTTAAGCTATTATATTATGATTCGTCTGACAATTTATTAAGAAAGAATATGGGAAAAAATATATTATTTATAATGTGTGATCAATTAAGGGCTGATTATCTTTCCTGCTATGGACATCCATTTATAAATACGCCTAATATTGATAATATTGCCAAAATGGGTGTTCTATTCAGTCATGCTTACTGTCAAGCACCGCTTTGCGGTCCTTCACGGGCAAGTTTTTACACTGGAAGATATTTAGCATCACATGGATCATTAGCAAATGCAGATCCTCTTAAATTGGGTGAACGATCATTGGGTGACTACCTTCAGGAACTAAAATATCGTACTGTTCTGGTGGGTAAATCTGAAGTAAGAACAAACAAAGATGCATTGGAGGGTATAGAGATTGATCAAAACACAGAAAAGGGAAGAAGTTTGCTACAGGGAGGATTTGAATTTTTTGACCGTCTCGAAGGAATTTATACAGATCAGATTGTTCCAGATAATTTGGGTTACAATGATTTCTTACTTTCCATGGGATATGAAGGTAAAAATCCATGGGAAAACTGGACAAATAGTGCTTATGATGAATATGGTAAAAAAGTTAGTGGCTGGCAGATGCGAAATGCAAACTTGCCAGCAGCTGTATCAGAAGAACATTCTGAGACTGCGTATACAACTGGTTGTGCACTTGATTTTTTGTCTGCTGTTGGTAAGGAAGATCAATGGTGTTTACACTTGAGTTACATCAAACCACACTGGCCTTATATTGTTCCAGCGCCGTATAATTCAATTTACACTGCTGAGCATATTTTACCTGTAGTTCGTAATTCTCTAGAGAAGAAAAATCCTCACCCTGTATTAAATGCATTTCAAGCTGAGTTATACAGTCAGAATTTTTCCCGTGATGAAGTTAGAGAAATAGTAATCCCTACCTATATGGGACTCATCAAGCAAGTTGATGATCATTTGGGTAGAGTTTTTAAGAAGTTAGAAGCAATGGGACTTATGGATTCAACTTTGATCATATTTACTTCCGATCATGGAGATTATTTAGGTGATCATTGGTTGGGAGAAAAAGATTTGTTTCATGAGCCTTCTGTAAGAATACCATTGATAGTTTATGATCCAGACAAAAAGGCGAATGATCTACGAGGTATTTTGAACGATGAGTTTGTTGAATCAGTTGACATTTTACCTACGATAGTTGAATTCGCAGGTGGTAAAATATCCAAGCAAAGAGTTGAAGGAAAGTCTCTTCTTACATACACTCGAGGAATTAATATCCCCAAACAAAAACGCGAATACACTATAAGTCAAATTGATTACAGTGACCGTGGACCGCGAGTTTCCTTAAATCTACATCCGTACGATTGTCGAGCTCACATGATTCGCAATAAAGACTGGAAATACATTTTGCATGAAAAATTTCCTCCACAACTATATGACATGAAAAATGATCCAAAAGAATTATTCGATTTAGGTAGTTATAAGAAATATGCATCTGTGAGAGAAGAGATGCATGAAATATTGTTTACTTGGTTTCGGAATCGTCTGATTAGAACAGAAATGGACTATGATTCCCTTTTTGAAATGGGTGTCAATCGAGATGAGAAAATGGGTATATTAATTGGACACTGGTAATTACTTTCATGCATTCATGAAACAAATCCAATTTTAATGATTATTTTAATGCCCCTTAAAAATATTTAAGATTTAATCATAATGAGTTACTTAATACAAATTAGGAATCTTCTTTAACTTGTATTTATTTTTCAGGAATTGTAGTAATTGAGCATTAATTTAATGTGCTATAAAAATTTCATTTAAGTAGAACAGAAACCTTATTCAGGGTTTCTTTTGCATCTCCAAAAAGCATCCAAGTATTTTCCCTTTTATAAAGAGGATTGCCTACTCCAGAATATCCGGTAGCCATACTTCGTTTGAGAGCAATTACTGTTTTAGCATTCCATACTTCAAGAACTGGCATACCGTATATAGGACTGTTTTCATCATCTAAGGCCCCGGGATTAACGATATCATTAGCACCAATAACTAAAACTACATCGGTATTTTTAAATTGTGAATTTATTTCATCCATTTCAAATACAATGTCATAAGGTAGATTTGCTTCTGCAAGTAAGACATTCATGTGACCAGGCAAGCGACCGGCTACAGGGTGAATAGCAAATTTCACATTTATATTTCGATTACGCAAATTATCTGTAATTTCATGCACTATAAACTGTGCTTGAGCTACTGCCATACCATATCCTGGAACAACAATAATCTGTTTGGCATTTCGAAGCATTTCAGCTGTTTCCTCATTTGATGTAGATTGGACAGTATCCCCGTTTTCATATTTTTCCGTAACTTCAAGTTTTCCTTCATCAACACCAAATCCTCCTGCTATAACACTTATAAAAGAACGGTTCATGCCTCTGCACATAATGTAACTGAGAATTGCACCGCTGCTCCCTACAAGAGCACCAGTGATAATTAGCAAATTATTGGAAAGCATAAATCCTGCGGCTGCGGCCGCCCATCCAGAATAACTGTTTAACATGGAAACAACCACAGGCATATCTGCTCCACCAATTGCCATGATCATCAGAATCCCCAATACTCCAGCAATGATAGTGACTGCAAGAAGGGCTAAAAGTTGTTGCTGATAGGCTGAAACAAACCAGAAACCGCAGATAAAAGCAGCTAAAACCATTATAAAATTAAGCTGGTGTCGAAAATGAAAAGTCAAAGGATTACCACTGATACTTCCCCGTAATTTTAAAAATGCTATTATTGATCCAGTGAATGTGTAAGCACCTATAAATACTCCTAGTGCAATTTCAATTTGATTAATTATCAACTCAGAACCAATTTTAGTCTCTACTTCCATGTGACTTACGATACCTACAAGTACTGCTGATGCCCCTACAAAACTATGGAGTATAGCTATCAATTCGGGCATCCCCGTCATCGCTACGCGTCTAGCGAGAACTAATCCAATTCCACCTCCAGCCAGCATAACTGCTATTAAAATCCATAGTGTGCTCTTATTGCCTGTAAGAAAAGTAGCTACAATGGCAATTAGCATTCCCAGCATGCCATAGAAATTACCTTTTTGAGCTGTTTCCTGATGTGAGAGACCTCTTAAACTAAGTATAAAAAGTGCTCCTGATAAAATGTAAGCTATAGTAATTATTCCTTCGGGCATATTATTCAAAATCTATTTGCTGCTAGTATAAGTCCCCATAGTATGGGATCTAAAGATATGTAAAAAATCATTTTCTGAACATACCCAGCATTCGATGAGTAACAAGAAATCCTCCTACAATATTGATTGTTGCAATTAGTACTGCAATTGAAGGCAACAGAATCTGATCTTCAGAAAGATTAATCATTCCCCCTATAACAATAATTCCGCTTATTGCGTTTGTTACGCTCATCAGCGGAGTATGCAGTGATGGAGTGACATTCCAGATGACCATATAGCCTACAAAGCAGGCAAGTACGAAAACTGTTAAATGTGAAATTAAAATTGAAGAACCTTCAAATCCTATCAGCACTCCCAGAGCAATGATCATGGTAAGCATAGATAGTTTAGGCCAAATTGTGTTGATAGTATTTTTTGTACTTTTTGCTTTAGCTGGTTTATCAATGGAAATTTCTTGCCTATTTGACTGAATAGGTTTTTGCGCTTGAGATGACTGTTTTAAAGGATCCCAGATGACATTCCCATTATGAACAACAGTGATTGCTCCGGTTATTTCATCATTGAGATCAAGTATAAGGTTTCCTTCCCGGCAGAGATGTTGAATCAATTTTGCTGTATTGTTGCTGTAAAGCTGACTGGCCTGGGTTGGTAAGCGACTAGGGAGATCGGTAAACCCAATGATGATCACTTTTTTGTAGAGATGAAATTCTCCTGGTTTTGTCATTTCACAATTACCTCCTCCTTCAGCAGCCAAATCTACTATGATTGATCCAGGAATCATGCTCTCCACCATTTCTTTAGTAATAAGTATTGGTGATTTTTCTCCGGGGATGGCAGCTGTAGTAATAATTATGTTAACTTCTTTTGCCTGCTCCGCAATTAAATTCATTTCTGATTCAATGAATGCCTTGCTCATTTTTTTTCCATAACCACCGCTTCCTGTACCGTCTTCTTTGTAGTCAATTTCTAGAAATTCTGCTCCCATGCTTATTACTTCTTGTTTCACAGAAGTACGAGTGTCAAATGCTCTAACTATTGCTCCTAGGCTTTGTGCACAACCTATTGCAGAAAGTCCGGCAACACCCGCACCAATTACAAGTACTTTAGCTGGTGGAATTTTACCTGCAGCCGTTATCTGTCCAGTAAAAAGCCTACCAAAATTATGAGCTGCTTCTGTAACAGCTCTGTAACCAGAAATATTAGCCATCGAGCTTAATACATCCATTGATTGAGCTCTTGAAATCCTAGGAATAGCATCCACAGCAATGGCAGTTCCACCAGTTTTTGCAAGTTTTTCAAGTAATTTTGGGTTTCGTCCAGGATTTAACATGCAAATCAGGCAGGAGTCTTTGTGAAGAAAATCTGCCTCATGTTTTCCAGTTTCGAGATTATCTATCGGAGGTCTGATTTTAAGAATTATTTCAGCACGTTTCCAAACATTTTCTGCTTTTTTTAGAATTTGTGCTCCAGCGTCTTTATACTGTTCATCGGTAAAATTGGCAATAACTCCTGCACCATGTTCAACGAGAACGGAATGTCCAGTTTTAATACACTGTTTAACTACAGATGGTGCCATTGCAACTCTCCGCTCACCATGATGAATTTCTTTTACAACTCCAATGATCATAAGCTTTCTACGTTTGTTAAAGTAATTTAGATATCAATACTACATTAAATTTCATGCATCGACAAAGACATTCTTTGATATAAGAAATTAGATTCTTATTTTTTATGTAGATATTTTTTTTTTGCATAGTAAATTATGGAAAACGTTATCTGTAATTTTTTTTAATTTTTGTAGTTTTTAATAATGCTTGAATCGCTGTTACATCATTTTTGTGTATTCTTTCGAGATAATAGAATGGAATACGGATGGATTGAAGCAGTTCACAAAAATAAATTTATTGTGGTACCGCAAAAAGGCAAAAATCAGTATCTTACTTCAAACCGTATTGCTTTCAGCTGGCGAGGGGAAAAACTGCCAGATAATGCCATTCAGGGACATGAATTATTGAAAGAGCACCTGAAAATAGCATTTAATTTTATAAAAAAAATTGAGCTGGACACTATACATTCACTTTTAAATGAATTAAGAGAATACACTATTGACGAGATTGCATTAGATTTTTTAGATGAACCAAAAGATTTAGTATGTAAACTGGGACTGTTTGTAGCCCTCAGGGAAGATTTATATTGGTTTAAGCACAATCGTAACTTTACTTATACGCCCAGGACTGTAGAAGAATTGGAAGTAGTTCGTATTCAGTTGGCCAAACAAAAAGAACGTCAGGAAAGAACATGTAGTATTAAGGATTGGATAACAAAACTTGAATCGGGAGAATTGAATGAGAAATCATACTTAACAGCAGGCCAAAAATTCTGGTTTGATCAATTGCTTGAAATTCTGATTAAAGGTACGGAATCTCAACATTGGAAAGAAATTTCTTATCATTTAAAATTGGGAGAGTCCTTTGGCTATGATGAAGAAAAAATGCTCAAAAAATGGCTTGAAAAGGTAGGATATTCAGTCTCTCCTTCAAGGCTTATGCTACTTCGTGCAGATATACAAAAAAAATTCAATAAAGAAGTATTATCTGAAGCGAAACGTGTAAGTAATATACCATTGCCAGCAGCTTATAGTATTCCTGAAAAAATACCAACATTTACAATTGATGACGAAAAAACTCAGGATTATGATGATGCTTTCTCTGTATTTGAATCAAGTGAGGATAAACTCGAAATTGCAATTCATATTACTGATTTAAGCTCTTTTGTAACTCCCGGAGATAAGCTTTTTGAGGAAGCTGAAGATAGGATTTCTTCCGTATATACGGTTGAAGAATCGGTTCCTATGCTTCCCGAAATACTCTCAAATGATACTTTTTCATTAAAGGCGGGGGAAGAAAGAAATGTATTAAGTTATAATTTTACAATTAATCAAGATGGAAAATGGAAATTAAAAAATGTTGTGAATCAAATTATTAGAGTTTGGGAAAATCTGAGTTACAAACAAGCTGATAGGCTGATTCATGAAGATAGAGAATTTTGGGGGATATTATACTCCTTTTGTAAGATTGCTATGGAAAAGCGAATGGAAAATGGCGCGCTAAATATGGCTAGAAAAGAATTTAAATTTGAAATTAGCAATTCTGAAAAGGTAAGTATTTTAAAGCTTAATAGGAACAGTCCCTCAAATCGAATTGTAGAAGAATTAGCTATTGCAGTTAATAGCGAAACGGGCCGTCTTCTTAAAGAAGCAGAATACCCAGGTATATATAGAACACAGCCCTCATACAAAATAGTTAAAGAAGCTAAAGATGAAAATTGTTATCAGCCAGAAAATATAAGAATTGAAGCTGCCAAGTTGAGTACAATTGCAGGAATTCATGCAGGTTTAGGCTGTGATGTTTATATGCACGCAACTTCCCCTATCAGAAGATTTGCAGACTTGATTGCCCAACATCAGTTGAAAAATTTGATAAATAATATCCAACCTGTTTTCAGTAAAGAAGATATGATGAAATGGGCAGAAGAGATAACACTTAGGCAAAGAAAATATAACCGTGCAAAGAAAAATATTCTTCAATACTGGAAGTTCAAGTATTTATTGCTGCATATTCAAGAATTATTCGAAGCAACAGTCAGGAAGCAGCTTTCCAACAAAAATACTGAAATATTATTGCTTGAACTGGACTGTATTGTTCAAGTATCTGGATTGAGAGAGTACGATGAAGAAGATCAGATTATCGTAAGGATAAATGAGATTTCACTTGATCCACTAAAACTTTTTGTAAGTGGTTTTAAATCTTGTCCAGAAGGAGAGTTACCTCATAGTCTTGTTGATTCCCCATACTAAAAGGCTAAGTGAGCATTTCGTCTGTTACAGGGGGTTCATAAATTAACTCTTCAATGCTGATTGCCTTGTGTCCCTTATACGTACCCTGTAATCCATTAAACTTCTCTTTACCGTTTACTTCAATGGTAATTGGTTTCTTAGTTTCATGCTCAAGGTAAAGCAAATCATCCTTTTGCAAATTCAAAAAATCTCTTACAGAAATTTTCATCTCACCAAGTTTAGCAACTAATTCTACATCAACATTTTGTAAATTTTGTTTAAAACGGTTGCTCCAAGTATTATCTTTTTCGTCCTGTTCACTCTGGAAACCAGCATTAAGCCTGGTTCTAATTGGCTCTATCATTGAGTAGGGCACACATATAGTGATTGTCATAGGCGATCTCCCAATTTCAACATCAAAAGTGACTACAATAACAATTTCACTATGTGGAACGATAGATACAAACTGAGGATTTACTTCTGTTCTAGAGTAATTTATTTGAACTGGAAAAACTGGCCGCCATGATGTCTGTAAATCTTCAAGTCCGCTAATTATTACACGTTTAATCATTCTTGTTTCTATTTCGGTAAAGTCACGACCTTCAGTTTTTGCTTCGACTTCCACTCCTCCTCCAAAAAACATCTCTATCAGTGAGAAAACTAGTCTAGTTTCAAAGACTAGCATTGAATATCCTCTAAGAGGAGTCATACGAAAGAGATTCATTGATGTCGGTACATCAAGTGATTTAATAAATTCTCCGAATTTAATCAATTCCGTAGAGCGAACATTAATGTCAACCACTCTGCGGAGAGTATTTGACAAAGTTAAACGAAAGAGGCGAACAAATCGGTCATGGATAATTTCGAGGGTTGGCATTCTTCCTCGAATAATTCGGTCTTGAGCAGTCAGGTCAAAGGAAATTACTTCTTCTGGATCATAATCCTCGTCATTATCATCCCCAATCACTTCATCGGTTTCTACACCTTCTAACAAAGCATCAACTTCTTCCTGCGACATTACAGAGCCCATATGTGCCTTTTAGTGAGAATTTTAAAAATATACTTGGTTCAATAATAATCAATATAAATAACATGCAATTACTGTTCATTAGATCATTATCAGGATGATAACATTAAACCAGATCTTCAATTTCGCTTATTAATTGGCTTATATTTCCGCTTATTAGAACCAGTAAACAACTGACGAGGACGAGCAATTTTCTGCTTTTGATCTTCATGCATTTCCTTCCATTGAGCAATCCATCCGGGTACCCGCCCCAAAGCAAACATAACTGTAAACATGTTCAATGGAATTCCTATTGCCCTATACATAATCCCTGTGTAAAAATCCAAAGTTGGATAAAGTTTTTTCTCAACAAAATATTCATCTTCAAGAGTTGTTTTTTCAAGTTCAAGCGCGATCTGTAATAGCGGATCATTGACGCCTAGTTTGTTGAGTAATTTGTGACAAATTTTCTTCATTATTTTAGCGCGAGGATCAAAATTTTTGTATACGCGGTGACCAAAACCCATCAAACGGAACTTATTTTTTTTATTTTTTGCCAATTCGATGTACTTTGAAATATTAGATCCGTCTTCATAAATTTGCTGAAGCATTTGAACAGCTTGTTGATTAGCGCCGCCATGAAGGGGGCCCCATAAAGCTAAAATTCCTGATGCAACAGAGGCATAAACATTTGCCATACTACTGCCCACAACTCTTACAGTAGAAGCACTGCAGTTTTGTTCATGGTCGGCATGTAAAATTAGCATTAATTCAAAGGATTTTACAACATCATGATCGATTTCGTATGATTCAGCAGGGACTGAAAACATCATATTCAGAAAATTAGTACAGTAGGATAAGTCATCTTTTGGATAGACAAATGGCTGACCTACGCTTTTTTTGTAGGAAAAAGCTGCAATAGTGCTTATTTTTGCAATCAGGCGAGCAGAATTAATTTCAAGATTTTCAATGGATGCTTTGCCTGAAGCTTCAGTGTAATATGCTGAAAGTGAAGACACCATCGAAGAAAGAATCACCATTGGATGTGCATTCTTAGAGAATCCTTCAAAGAAAAGCTTCATATCTTCATGGATCATTGCATGTTTGCTAATACGATCAACGAAGTTTTCAAGCTGTATTCTGTTTGGTAACTCGCCATATATCAACAAATAACTAACTTCTATAAATGTTGAATGCTCAGCAAGCTCTTCAATTGGATAACCACGATAATGCAATATCCCTTTCTCACCATTTAGGTAAGTAATTGCACTTTCACATGGACCGGTATTAACAAACCCCGGGTCGAGAGTAATATGTCCTGTCTTTTCTCGTAAATTCGAAATATCTATTGCTTTTTCATTTTCAGATCCTGATAAAATTGGAAGATCTATAGACTGGCCGTCTGGAAAACTAAGTTTTGCTGAATTTGTCATGATAAATATTATTTAAAGTAAGGTAATGAATTTCATATGATTCTGTGCCATTTATCAAGTTGGACTAGAATTGCTTTTTGAGCATGCAATCTATTTTCTGCTTGATCAAATACAACTGATTGGGTACTTTCAATGACTTCATTGGTAATTTCCTTGCCTCTCTCTGCAGGCAAACAGTGAAATACCATTGCATCATGTCTTGCATATTTTAAAAGCCTTGAGTTAATTTGAAAATCTTTTAATATTTTTTCTCTTTCAGCAATTTTGTTTTTTTCACCCATACTTGCCCATACATCTGTATAAACAATCTCTACATCTTTTAAAGCTTCTTCAGCTGAGTGAGTTACTTTTATAGTTGAAATTTTTGCTTTTCTAATTTTAGCTACAAGGTTCTCATCGGGAACTGTATCTGGTGCTGTAGCTATTCGAAGATCCAAAGGGATTCTAGCAGCCATGTTTAACCATGAATTAGCGACATTGTTACTGTCGCCAACAAAAGCTATACGAATATCATCAATGCGACCTAATTTTTCTTTAACAGTCAGCATGTCTGACATTACTTGGCATGGATGATTAAAATCAGTTAACATGTTTATTACGGGAACTGCAGCATGTTTTGCCAATTCCATAACTGATTGATGAGAAAAAGTGCGAATCAGAATTCCGTCTACATATCGGGACATTACTCTTGCAACATCGCTAACTGACTCTCTTTCACCAATTTTAAAATCATGTTCTGTCAAATTAACTGCTGTACCACCGAGTTGAGCTATTCCAATTTCAAATGACATTCGAGTCCTGAGTGATGGTTTGTGAAAAAACATTCCGTAAGATTTACCGCTAAGTAACTTAGGACAGCTAAATTGCTTTGTTTGCCTCTTTAATTCTAATGCATAATCAAGATTGTGTCGTATTTCCTCACTCGTCCAGTCTAAAATTGATATGAAATCCCGCTTCATGAAATTATTTAATAAATCAAATTATAATTTTGTTGCTTACTCATTACTAAATCGCTAGCATATAGGTTATCACTTTAACTTAATTTTGTTAAGAGTAATCATGCATGAAATGAATGTTCTAGTCACCTTTTCAGTGATTGCGGGTTTGTATATCTCCATCTTCTTTGTAAGTGAGAAGGTATTTTTTAAAGATGAAGAATAAGTCTCAAAACTTCCTTTGAGATCAATTAATTCAGTATTACTTATGTTGCTCTGCATCTCAGGTTGCACCATATTTACTGAAAAAAATAGCTCTGCTTACCTTTCTACACAATTACTACCCTCTGGTAAAATTAAAGGATATTACGATGTTTCTGGAAAGATTCTTTTTAAGAATCCTGATGGAAAACATAATGGAGAACTTTTAATGCAAATTTCTAGAAAATCAGAAATGAGGTTAAGGATATATGCACCTATTGTTGGTTCTTTAATTTATGAGCTAAGAGCTGGCTCCGGTAAGTTTTTGGTTCTGAATTATCAGGATGAAAATTATGTAATGGAAGAAAATAAAATAGAGGTACGTAAAACATGGCTGGGCATGGATTTGTCACTTGATGAAATTAGATGGTTAATTATTGGAAGACTTCCTGAAAAATTTCAATCATGGAAATTGAAAAAAATCCCTACAGGAGAACTGCAACTTACTAAAAATGTAAATAAAATACGAATTCGCTATAATTCTGAAGGTTACATTGAATCTATGAGCAAATCTGTTGATGGACTTCTGGAGTACAAAGCCAAAATTGCACAATATCAAAAGGAACAAGAGTTAAATTTCCCAAAAAAAATTCAGATAGAAGATTCCACAGGCAACAATATGTGGGTGATTATTATCAAGGAACTGCATGCTATTTCAGGAAGCATGGATAAACTTGAATTTGATCCTCCAGCTTATCTACAACCACTTTAAATTATTTTTATTTTATCAAACTTCACTCATAAATCATAATTCGCTTACAGGTGAAGAGAGGAGTTGTAAAATAATATAAAAATTGATAATTAAAAAAATATAAGATAGTAAAACAAATGATTTGACCATTTTGGCTTAATTAAAATTAGATATTCTATCGAATTATCTGCTTTTCATTGGCATGATGAAAATTAGATATCAACTGTTTTTTTGACAGTACTCTAAAGCAAAAACTCTATAGAAAGGGCAAATATGCGTTTAGTAATAATTGGTGGAGGAAATATGGGCGGTGCTATACTGGTTTCATTGTTAAAATCAGCATCTCTTTCTCCTGAAGACATTTTACTGATCGAATCTGATGAAGATAAACGTCAAAAAATAGCGAATGCTACTGGGTGTTGTACTCAAACTGAGATTGATGTGGTTGTTCGAAGCTATGAAATGATTTTGATAGCGGTAAAGCCTCAAAGTTCTAGTCCAGTTATGGAATTACTTGCTCAGTGGTTACTTCCAGAACATGTTGTTATATCTGTAATGGCCGGGATATCACTGAAGACTATGCGCGATACATTAGGGCAATATAGGTTAGTTAGAGTAATGCCTAATATTCCTACTTTAATTGGAGAGGGAATGAGTGTTTTTTTTGCATCGGACAAGGTTGGAAATGAGGAACGTGATTGGGTAAAAATTATTTTTAATTCCTGCGGTTCTTGTTTTGAAGCAAAAAATGAGGATGCAATTGACGGAGCAACAGCAATATCAGGTAGCGGCCCGGGATATTTGTTTTACTTTGCTGAGCAGATGCTTTTATCGGCAAATGAATTGGGATTCAACGAAGAAGAAGCTAATGCGCTTGTGCAAAAAACTTTCCGTGGAGCCACTTTACTTTGGGAGTCACAGCAGGTATCGCCCGAAACATTGAGGCAGCAGGTTTCTTCTCCTGGAGGTACAACTTTAGCCGCACTTAATTATTTTCAATCTAATAATGTTGGTGAGGTTATTCAAGAAGGAATGCGTCAGGCTTATCAACGTGCTAAGGAGCTTTCATCTTAAATTTAATAATAATTAAAAAATATTTTAAAAATTGATCTGACTAAGATATTGTTAATATTACGCATGATTTTAAAAGAGAAAAAAAATTATAATAAAATTCAAATAATCGTAATTCAAAAATACTGAGAATTTTTTTATGGGATGTCTGATAATTGTTGGAACCCAGTGGGGTGATGAGGGTAAAGGTAAAGTTGTGGATTTACTAACAGAAAGCGCTGATGCGGTTGTAAGATACCAAGGTGGAAACAATGCAGGTCACACCGTAATGTTTGGAAACAAAACTTATATTCTGCACATGATTCCATCAGGAATTCTTCGTGAAACTACTTCAATTTTGGCGAATGGTGTGGTGATTGATTTGTCAGAATTGGTCAAGGAAATTAATGATTTGAAAAAAATGGGGATTGATGTAGATAAATATATTAGGATTAGTGATAGAGCGCATCTTGTAATGCCTTGGCATAAAGAAATTGACCAATTACGTGAAAAGAAAAGAGGGAAGTCTAAAATTGGTACAACTGGTCGTGGAATAGGTCCAGCTTATGAGGATAAAGCAGGAAGAGAGGGAATCAGATTTGGAGATTTGCTGGATCATGAAAAATTAAGGACCCGTTTGATCGAACTTGTGAAGGAAAAAAATATTTTTTTTAAAAATAATTTTGATACATTTCAAAAATTATTTTCTGCAGAGGATATTTTTTATGAGTATGTGGAATATATAAAGAAACTTGAATCTTGTATCATCGATACACCTTCTCTTATCAATAAACTGATTGAAGAAGGGAAAAATATTTTATTTGAAGGCGCACAAGGAACTTTTTTAGACATGGATCATGGAACATATCCATTTGTAACATCATCCAATACTTTGTCTGGAAATGCCTGCATTGGCTCTGGAATTGGACCAACATCTATAAAAAGCGTTCTTGGTATTGTTAAAGCATATACTACCCGAGTTGGAAATGGTCCTTTTCCGACTGAACTTTTAGATAATGATGGAAAAATTCTGCAGTCTGAAGGAAATGAATATGGGGCAACTACTGGACGTCCGCGTAGATGTGGCTGGTTTGATGCATTACTAGTTAGACAAGCAGTTAGACTGAATGGAATTAATAGTATTGCTTTGACAAAGCTTGATGTTTTAGATGGTTTTGAGACTCTCAAAATAGCTATCGCATATCGGTTGCCTAACGGAGAAGAATATGACAATTTGCCTAGATCATTGGAAAATGTTAAGCCTGTTTATCTAGAAATGCCTGGATGGAAGTGCCCTACTGCAGGAGCTGTCAAGTATGATCAATTGCCTGACGAAATGCTGGCTTACATTGATAAAATATGTGAGTTGGTAGGAGCAAAAGTATCAATCATTTCCACTGGTCCCAAGCGTGAAGAAACAATAGTTCTAAATCCAGATCAATTTTAGGTTTAAAATAAACAAATTAAACTGTATAAGAGGATGATTAAACAAATAATATTACTCTTTATGGTTGCATTTTTAGCTTATTATGCTGGTGCAAAAGGACTTACATTGGTTCAAGTAAAGGGTTGGTTTGATGAAAGAAGAGTTTCTCAAACCATTGGAGATGTTTTTAACAAAACGATTGGAATTGTGGAACAGAAAAAAATTGCAGAAAAAACTAGTGGAGTAATTGATTCTTTCAAATAATAATTACCAATAAAATAATTAATTACAATCATATATATTTTCTACGAATCTTTCCATGCGAGCAGAACGTGATCCTTTAACAAGTACTACGTCTCCAGGTTTCTGTTCATTTCTAAATGCAGTTATAAGATCATCTAGCTCTTCAAAATACTTTGCTTTTTTTAGGCTTCCTCCCTCTTTTCCCCATCCGTCAATATAAGATTCAATTTCTTTACTCCCAAGACCAAACATTAACTCAACACCATTTTTGACCATGTTAATTCCGACTTGCTGATGCAGTTCATGACTTTTATGACCTAATTCAGCCATTTTTCCACAAACAACAATTTTACGATTTTGAGGATATAAATTTTTCATATTTGCTAGGACACTTTTAAATGAAGAAGGATTAGCATTGTAAGTATCATCAATCAAAATCCAATTTTTCATGTATAAAGTATTGAACCTTCCTTTAAGTTTTAATTCCAAGTTTGCAGTTGCCTGCTGTAGTTGCTTAACAGAAAAGCCATTCAATCTTAATAGTGTTAGTGAAGAAACTAGATTTTGCATAAATAATGGGTTATTGATAACAGTTTCAAAATCAGTTTCAAACAAATTAAATTTAAGCTTACTTCCTTTTGATTCAACGACAATATTGGATGTTTTAATTAGTTCAACTCCAGCTTTAGAAGCTTCTTTTTCCAAAATGTCAATATGAAGTATTGATTGCGGAATAACAACTTTTGATCCCTCATTCATTCCGACAAATAATCCTGATTTTTCTTTAGCAACACCTCTAGTATTGAATAGAAATTCAAGATGACTTTCTCCAATATTGGTAATAATTCCTCCTGTCGGTTTAACAATTTTAGAAAGTTCAGCAATTTCACCAAAATTATTTGAACCTATTTCGATTATCCACCATTTAGCTTCCATAGGGGCATCAAGAATAGTTAATGGTACGCCAATGTAATTGTTGTAGTTACCTGATGTTGCATAGGTATTTGAATCAAAAAAGCTGCATAGTCCAAAAAGAATTTCCTTAGTAGAAGTTTTACCATTACTACCTGTAACAGCGAGGACTTTTCCATCAAAGTATTTTCGTGCATCTGAAGCCCATTCTCTTAAGGCCAAGTTAGGGTCCTGAACTAAAATTTTTGGGAATTTTTTCCCTCGTAATAAATCTGGAATTATGTCTGGATTTGCTACAACAGCACTAGCACCTTTTTCAAGTGCTTTAGAAATGTACTGATGTCCATCAGTAATTTCTCCTTTTATGCAAAAAAATAAGTCTCCATTTTTTATTGAACGCGTGTCAATGCTAAAATTATTGAAAGATGAATTTAAATCAACGCCTTCAAGTTTGGCATTTATAATTTGCCTCATTTCTCCAAAAGTATATAATTTTGTCATGGTTTATTTATAAATTAATCAACATTAAAAATTTATGAACATAGAAAAACAGTTTGAAGAAGCATTTACTCGTATCAAACTTCCTGATGGTCAGACATTAACCAGCGCAGAGCCTGAAATAGTTCATGGATGCGTAATTAATAACGATTTTGCAAAAATCACGCTTATCTTGCCTGATGAATCACCCTTAAGAGGATCTCTGCCGGCACAGGTGGAGGCAGAAATAAAACAAATCCAACAAA
>CACFAY010000013.1 GCA_902564345.1 uncultured SAR324 cluster bacterium | reverse complement strand
TTTCTTTTCCGACAGTTTTCAGCTATTAGTTTAGGCTCGGAACGAATTAGTTTAAGATCAAGCATAAGAATGATTTGAAGCTTAAAAAATGGTTTAGAAGTGGTGATTATTTTTGTAGATTAAAAAATACTGGAAATTAAGAATTTTCAAATAAATGAAGAGTAAAAAAAGTTTTTCAACTAATAGGGTCGTTTTAAATGGTAATCAGTTATTTCTTGCAAGGCTGAAGCAGCAGACAAAACAGACTGGTCTTGAAAACGTTTCCCCATTAACTGAATGCCTATAGGCAAACCATTCTTTGTAGGTCTACCTGGGATAGAAATTGCCGGAGTGCGTGTAAGGTTTGCTAGAACACTGTATATATCAGCAAGGTACATTTCCAGGGGATCTTCAGATTTTTCTCCAATCTTAAATGCAGGAAATGGTGAAACAGGACCAAGCAGGAAATCGAATTCTTCAAATATTTTTTCTACCTGATATTCCATCCATGCTCTTACTTTAAGGGCTTGACCATAATATTGATCATAGTATCCAGAACTAAGAACAAATGTGCCTAGCATTATTCTACGCTTTACCTCCTCTCCAAATCCTTTTTTTCTGGTAGTTTCATATAAAGATTTCAAAGACAATTTTTCTTGATCTCTTGAACCATAACGAATTCCGTCAAATCGCCCTAGATTTGAGCTAGCTTCAGCAAATGCAAGGACATAGTATGTTGGTATTACAAACCTCAAAAATTCAATTGATTTACGCTCTAAAATTGCTCCCTTTTTTCTTAGCAATTCTGAAATTTCATTTACACTTTCCACTACTTCCAAATCAACCGAATCCTGATCAAAATATTCTTCTGGGAGACAAATTTTTAGTTTACTCAGATCAGTTCTTTCAGATTTAGGAGGGAGTTTTATGTGTACGGAAGTTCCTTCATTAGAATCGTATCCATTTATGATTGAAAAAACATACCTACAGTCAGATGCCCTTTTCGCTAAGCAGCCAATTTGATCCAGAGAAGATCCATAAGCTATAAGGCCATAACGTGAAACAGTACCGTAACTGGGCTTCAATCCTGTAATTCCGCACATTGATGCTGGCTGCCGAACTGATCCACCTGTGTCTGATCCAAGTGCGAAAACAGCCATTCCAGAAGCAACAGAAGCAGCTCCACCCCCACTGCTCCCACCGGGTACGCGTTCATTGTCCCACGGATTAAGTGTGTTTCCGTAAGACGATCCTTCTGTGGATGAGCCCATTGCGAATTCATCCATGTTAGTTGTACCAATAATTATTGCATCTTCTTGCAGTAATTTTTCTACTACAGTTGCATTATAAGGGGAGTAATAATCGCGAAGAATCTGGCTTCCTGAAGAATTGCTTAGTTCAGGGTCACTTATGCAAATATTATCTTTTATTGATAACGGAATGCCAGCAAGTTTACCAACTTTTTGCCCTGAGGATACTTTTTGATCAATTTTGCTTGCTCGAGCAATGGCAGTTTTAGAAGGTAGCAAGCTGAGGTAAACATTTAAATGAGAATTATATTGTTCAATTCTGTTATAAACTTCCAACATAATTGATTCTGCACTAATTTTACCACTCTTTACTCCTTCTACTAGATCAACTAAAGAAAGATCAATTAGCATCAATTTTATCCGTTAACTTCTTGTTCAAGTTTTTCCACCAGTGAGATATATAACTGTTTTGCTTCATCTTTAGATTTACCTTTTAGTTTGTCCCATGCATCAAACTTTGCTCGACCCTCAAAATCAGCAAAACCGGGTCTATCGCCTGTAATGTCACCATCGTTGCCTTGCTTGTATAAGGCATAAAGCTGAAGAAGGATATCATTTGGAGGGCGTTTTGGTAGTTTAGGGGCTCTATCGGCAGCTGATTTAAAATTATCGTCTATGTCCATGAATACTCCATTTTTTTAAATTTTAAGTTAATCTAAACACTACCAGAGAGACTTTAATATTCAACACAAAAACTTTTTTCATCTTTCTTGCTTGACAAATTTTAAGCTAAAAAAAATATTTATTTGGATTAATATTCTAAGAATTAAACTATAAATTATGTGAATCTATTTCGAAAAAAATTGAATTGCTATTATAAGTTTTTCTATAATTTATATTTTTTTAGATAATTATATTTAAACGAATTTAAAAAATTATTTAATTCTAAAAAAGCATTTTTTATTTATTAATTGACAAACTATCATAATGAAAAAAGAAATTTTGCAAAATTTCGCATGAATCGTGCATTGGCAATTTGGATGTGTTATCATCATGCGAAATTTATAGAATAATAAAAATTCATCACAGTCTAGTCTTATTAAAGATGAAACAACCTAAAAATTAATTCACTAAATTTAACCCAAATAAGCGTCACAAACTGAAAGGACTCAATAATGGTTAGTGAACCCGTTCTAATAGTGGACGATGAAGTCGAAATGCGCATCGCCATGTCTGAAACTTTGAAGCACTGTGGCTACCCGGTAGAAATATCACACAACGCTATTGATGCTATTAAGAAATTTAAGCAAAATAATTATTCCTTAGTCATAACTGACATGACTATGCCGAAACGCAGTGGATTGGAACTTCTTAAAGATATCAAATCGATTGCACCAACTAAGCCTGTGATTATGGCTACTGCATATGGAACAGTGGATACAGCAGTTGAAGCCATGAAACATGGGGCTTTCGATTATCTTACAAAACCTATCAATTTTGATTCATTTCAATTCATAGTTCAACAGGCATTGAATTATGAAGGCATGACTGGCAGTGTCTCTATCGATGTAGAAAATAAGAAATCAAATCCAAAACCTATTGATTTGAGCAAAGACATTGTAACTGAAAATCAAACAATGCAATCCTTGCTTGAGGTAGCAAGAAATGTAGCAAAAAGTAAATCTACAATGTTGATCCAAAGTGAAAGTGGAACGGGAAAGGAATTACTAGCGTCTTATATACATGAGAATTCTGATCGTTCAAAAAGGCCATTTGTAGCAGTAAATTGTGCGGCACTTCCAGACACTTTGTTAGAAAGTGAACTTTTTGGACATGCTAAAGGTTCTTTTACCGGAGCAACACAGGACTATCGAGGGAAATTCGAACAAGCACATACAGGTACAATTCTTTTAGATGAGATCAGTGAAATGGCTTTGCCTCTACAGGCAAAATTACTTCGTGTACTTCAGGAGTATCAAGTTGACAAAGTAGGAGGCAAGGAGCCTATTCCTATTGATGTAAGAGTAATTGCTACCACAAATCAGAATTTGTTGAAAATGATTGATGAAGGTAAGTTTCGAGAGGATTTGTATTTTCGTTTAAATGTTATACCTCTAGCACTTCCACCTTTAAGGGATAGGATGGACGATGTGCCTGTTCTGGTTAAGCATTTTGTTGAAAAACATTCTAAGATCAACAATCGCAAATGTCCTGCAGTTAGCCGTGAAACTTTAAATATTCTCACAAATTATCATTGGAGGGGTAATGTAAGAGAATTGGAAAATGTAATGGAGAGAGCTATGCTCCTATGTGATGGTGAAGAGATTAAGCCTAACCATCTACTCATGTCCTCACAACTCGGAAAGACCACTATAAACGCTGATTTAGCCTCCATAACATCAGCAAACAAAAAAAGCTCCAAGTCGTTAGAAGATAAAAAAGAATCTATCGATACAGAATATGAAAATTCTCAAGATAGTTCCAGCCTTGAAATTGAAGTGGGAATGTCGATGAAGGAAGCAGAAAAACGTTTCATTTTTAAAACACTTCATGAAACTAAAGGTAATCGTACACATGCTGCAAAAACATTAGGTATAAGCATTAGGACTTTGAGAAACAAACTCAATGAGTATCGCGAAGGAGTTGAAGAATTAGAGCTGGAAGTAGAAGATTGATCCACATCCTCTCCTTATAAAATTGCCCCAAATAATAGGAACTGTCATTAGGCGCACCAAAAATTTCTACTACGTAGATATTGGTGACGCAGAGCTTAGGCTTTGCCACATAAGAGCAAACCTTTTCTATGGAAATTCTAAAACAAATTTAGTTGCAGTTGGAGATGAGGTAGAAATTGAAACTACTGATTCAAATAAGGCTGGATGGATTTTAAACAAGTTACCACGCCGAACAATTCTTTCACGTCGTCAGAGTGCTGATTCTTCAGAGCAAGTTTTGGCTAGTAATGCAGACAAAGTATTGGTGGTAGCCTCTATTCGAAGTCCACCTCTTCGCAATGTTTTAATTGATCGTTTTTTCGTGGCAGGATCATATGGGGGTCTTGAAAATGTGCTCATTCTTAGTAAAGCTGATTTATCAACTCAAGAAGAAATATCTTCGATAAAGAATCTTTATCTTTCACTAGGTTACAATGTTTTAGTTACTAGTGTTCCCGAATCGAAGGGCTTGGATTCACTGCGTAAATTAATGCATAAACAAACTTCTGTTCTTTGTGGACATTCAGGTGTAGGGAAATCGTCCTTGATTAGAGCTCTTTTTCCTAATTGGAAAATTCGTATAGGTTCTCTAAGTGGAAAAACAGGTAAAGGTCGACACACTACAAGAATGGCAGAAATGTACAGGATCCCTTCGGGAGGATATGTTGTGGACACTCCTGGTATTCGTGAATTCCAGCCAGCTATTGAACCAAATGAACTTGATTCACATTTTGTAGAATTCTTACCGTATCTTGGAGAATGTCGGTTCAAAGGTTGCACTCATCGTCATGAGCCCCAATGCGCAATAAAAGAAGCCTATAAAGAAGAAAAAATTTCAGAAAAAAGATATAAAAGCTATATTTCAATTTACGAGTCACTTTGAAAGCAAAAATTTAATGAGGCTAACTCTCCCTAAGAATTTTTCTAATTTTAGCAAACTGTTTTTTTGCATTAGATTTTTTGTATGAATTTGATTCTTTCTGAGAGTCTATTTCTTTAATTTTTGAGGAAAGATTTTCATTCGATTTTCCAAGCACAACAGTTTGTAATCGAATTTGTTCTAAATCAAACTCATTTTTCAATGCAAAACCTATTCGCTGAATTTGGTTGCTCATCTCTGGAAGTTTTTGATGTATGTTTTGCAAAATCCAATCTGCTCCTGGATTACGTTTTAAGAGATCCATTTCTTCTTTTGAATTGACATAAAGTATTAACACGGCATGTCCCCTTGAAACTCTGTGCAAAAAGGCAGGAGAACATCGCAAATGGACTTCGGTTGGTGTTACTTTAAACCAGTCTCTTGCCAGCAAGCCAACATTTTGCTGGTCGAATTGAGTCTGGCCTAAATCTCCAACATGACATTTTATGTTGTTTAGTTTAAATTCTGGAAACAGCCGATTAAACATGCGAAGATAAGCCTCAGTTTCAAAGTGGAGTGCTTGGGCTATTCCCCCGTCATATACGGTCAGGTGCAATATAGTCTGATTGGTCTCAAAAAAAATTTTTTGACTCAAAAACTCAAATTCTTCTATAGACAATGTCCGTTTTATTATTTTTTGAAGTCGGGTTTTAATTTGATTCAAATGTTTGAATTTTTCACCATTTAATTTTTTTATAGCCTTCAATATCTCAGCATTAATGTTTGATTTTTCGCATTCCTTAATAAGATTAAAGTTAATTATAAATTGATTGAGTAAAGAAATGTTTCGTGGATAAGAATTCTTTGCCAAAAAAGTATCTACTTCCTCAAACCACAATTTGCGGAGCTTAACTAAATAAAACAAATGTTTTTGACCTGCAGCTTCAAAAATAGCACTGAGGACATTCAGTGTATTTCCATAAGTTTTGTTTCCAGTTGAACGTTTATAATGAATTGAACGAAGAAAATGCGTTACCAAATTGTTATCTTGTTTTTGATAAGTTAGAATAGCCATTATTTTATTTTTCTTCTGCTAATAAAATCTTTATGAAAAACAGTGAAGTTCCAGGTATACTCATAGCAATGCCCTCCCTTGAAGGCACTTTTTTTGAAAAATCTGTAATTCTTTTGTGCAATTATGATGAAGATGGAGCGTTTGGTCTTGTAATGAATCATCCTTCCAAAACAAAAGTTAAAGACGTATTATCAGATGAAATGCAGAATAATTCCGCATTTGATGTACCTTTACTGGTTGGAGGTCCTGTGCAACCCGAATCATTCTGGGCAGTGCACAGCTCAGATTTTTCAGTTAAAGAAACAACTGTTCTTTCAAAAGAAATCCATTTAAGTTCTGCCCTAGATATACTTAATTCTCTTGTAGAAGGTAATAATGTAGAATCGTATCACTTCGGTAGTGGATACTCAGGTTGGAGTGCCGGCCAGCTTGATAGAGAGATTCAGGAAGAATCATGGTGGCTTGGCCCACTTGATGAGTCACTTCTACTGAATTTAGATTATGAACTACGCTGGGAAACAACAATGAACAACCTTGGTTTTGACCCTCTTACCACATCATTTACACAAACCGGTTTAGTCTAAATCATCTTACTTCAATTTCAATAAAATCTGTGAATATTTCTACAAATTCTTTGAATTCTTTCCAGAGCATATCAACTGAGGTTTCCTTACTAATATAACTCACTCCCAATTTACTCAGCATAATGAAGTTTATAGACTGTTTTTGTGATTTCTTGTCATGCAAGATCATCTCACGAAATAGTTTCTGGTCTATTGGAGGAAGTTTGATAGTAATTAAAATTTTACTGAGAAAAATTTTAATTCTTCTCCAGTCATCTTCTATCAACTTATTGGAGCGCCATGAAACAAATGCAGCATAAAACATCCCTAAACCAACCGCCTCTCCATGGAGATACTTTCCGTAACCTGCATGGTTTTCTATTAAATGTCCAAGTGTGTGTCCAAAATTTAGAGTAGCACGGATACCTGTTTCAGTTTCATCTTTTTCAACGATCGACCCTTTAATGATGCATGAACGAAATATTGCTTCTTCTAAAAATTCAAAATCAAGTGGTTCTAAAGAAAAGCTTTCAACAAAATCAAATAATGTTTCATCGTGAATGATACCATGTTTTAACAGTTCAATGAAGCCAGCTTTCAGCTCACGTGAGGGTAATGTCTTGAGTAATGATAACTCAATGCAAACATATTCAGGTTGTTTGAAGGATCCGATAGTGTTTTTTCCTAAAGGATGATTAACTGCTGTTTTTCCTCCGACACTGCTGTCTACATTAGCCAGTAAAGTAGTTGGAATTTGAATGAATGGTATTCCTCGAAAAAAAGTTGCAGCCGCAAAACCAGCCATATCTCCAATGACTCCCCCTCCAAATGCTATTAGTAATGTTGTGCGATTTGCACTGACCGCCATCAGAAAATCAAAAATTTTTGAGAGTGTATCCATATTTTTGTATTGCTCACCATCAGGAAGCACGCATGAAGCAACTCGTATTCCGTAACCATTTATTATACTACTTATGTAATCTGGATAAAGATCATGTAGCGTTTCATTTGTAACAACAACTACCAGATCAGTGTTTTTTTTCAATACAACATTTGGAAGTTGTTTGTGGAGTATATTTTCCCCAATATCAATATCATAATCACGTCCTGGCAATTTAACTTTAAGGGTTTTCATTATCTATCTTTATCTATTTTATTCTAATTGTATTTCCAGCTACGCACCAAATAACCCCGTCACATGCTTCACCAAGTTTTTGTGCAATACGTCCTGAAAAATCCAAAAATTTTCTTGATAAATGATTTTCTGGGATTATACCCAGTCCAACCTCATTTAATACAAAAACGACATCACATTCCAAAGAAAGTAAATTATCTATTTCAGCAAAAATTTTTTTTTCCGAATATTTATGATGTAAGGCATTATTGAGCCACATGGTTAAACATTCTATAAGAACAGGGGACTGAATGTTTTTCAATTCACTAGCTAAACAAAGAGGTTCTTCTATGGTCTCAAATGTGTTGCCACGACGTTGACGGTGTTTTGAAATGCGTTTTTTCATTTCTAAGTCAATTAATTCCGTTGTGGCAAGATAGACGGGCTTAAATCCACAAGAAAGTTCCATGATTATTTTTTCTGCATGACGAGATTTCCCACTTTTAACTCCTCCTGTTATTAGAATTTTCATAACCTGAAAAAGGGTAAAAATTTATAAAAACATAATATAAAAATTATAAATCCAGACCCAATTAGGGAGGCGATCAGCGCAAGGCTGTTTACAAGTTTAATATCTTTGACGGTAGCTCCTTCTCTGTCCCCCTGTCTTCCCAGCCAGACGTTATGTGCCAAACGTCCATCTCTCCAGATGGGCCCACAGAGTTTAATTTTCAGTGCGCCAGCAACAGTTGCTTCACACCAACCTGCGTTGAAACTAGGGAGTTTAAAATGATCTCTCCATCCTATTTTTAGAGCATTACTTCCTGATAATTGTGGGTAAAAAAATGCTGCTCCAGACAAGACTAGCCAGCTGATTAGGGCTGGTATAAAGCTCATTAAATCATCAAGTTTTGCGCTGCACCAGCCAAAGTCTTTATACTGCTCATTCCTGTATCCAACCATAGAATCAAGCGTATTAACAACTTTGTATACTAGTATCCCTGGAATGCCAAACAGACAAAAATAGAAAATCGGCGCTATAACCCCATCATTGAAGTTTTCACCAACACTTTCAACAGTAGCACGACCACATGCAGGCAAATCCATCAGATTTGTGTCTCTCCCAACAAGCTTCCCTACAGTTATTTTTGAAAGGGAGAGGTCTTTCTTTTCCATTGCAGTTGCTACCTGTCGAGCATGTTTTAGCAAATCTCCAAGGGCAATAAAACTCCATCCAAGGAAAATATACCACAACCAGCTAAGACTCCAATGGAAATATTCAAGGAATTTGAAAATTGCGATACTAAACAGGAGTGTACTTAAAATCAATAAAAGAGATAATAAAATCCCGCCGAATTTACCATTCAAACCTGAATACCTTAATCCTGATTCATGCAATGAAATCAAACTCCCAATCAGTCTTACTGGGTGAAAACGATAAATTGGATCCCCAAAAAAAAGATCAAGCCCCAGAATAAGTAAAAGCATGAAGGCATGGTGTGTCAACAGTTCAACTAAATCAAAATTCATTTTTTTTATCTAGTGTTTCATCTTGGCACCATAGTTTATGCGTATAGATCCAAATCAAACCTGATGTAAACATAATCAAGCTTATGGTATATGCAGCAAGAAACTTAGTGTCTGCTATTAAAAAATACTGATTATCCATTCTAAGAGGTGTTAGGATTGAACGTAGAATTGAATATGTAAGAAGATAAACTGCACCCAACATTCCGGGACGAAAATTCCTCAACCGAAGTTTCCACAGCAAAGCAAGAATTAGGAAGTTGCCCAGCGATTCATAAATCATAGTTGGATGTACAGGTGATCCATTTGCATAACGGTCAATCGCAGTTCCTTCAGGAAAAACAATCCCTGTCCACAAATTGGTTAATGGACCAGCTGCTTCTCCATTTGTGAAATTCCCCCAGCGTCCAATTGCTTGCCCCATAATCATGCAAAGTGCTCCTATATCCAGCATTGCGGCTAACGATATATATTTTATTTTACAATATATAAATAAGGAAAGAATACCACCTAAGATAGCTCCGTGTATTGCTAAACCACCCTCCCAAATTGCAAAAATTTTCCAAAATGGCTGAAACCTATAATAATTTGACCACTCAAAAATTATCTCATATATTCGACCGCCAATTAAACCCGCCAGAAAAATAAGCAGAGTCATGTTGAGAGCTTCTTCCTCCTGAAGATTTATTTGGCGCCTCTTAATTTCAGAGAGTACAATTCTGGAACCGATTAAAACTGCAATGGCGTAAAATAATCCGTAGTACCTTGGTTCAAGTGTAATATTAAACCAGGGAATCTCGATAGAAAAAATGTATGGATACATTTGTTATTTTCATAAAAAATTTAGCCGGCAAGATTGTTTCCAAGCACCTTTTTTTGAGACTCAATATGTGAACGAATTCCCTGCCCTGCTAGATCAAGCATTATGTTCAACTGCTGCCGTGAATAAGTCTTACCTTCTGCTGTCCCCTGAACTTCTATTAACTTATCTGAACCAAGCATGACTACATTCATATCAACTTCAGCATCTTTGTCTTCATAATAATTTAAATCCAGAACAGGTTTATGGTTAACAATACCAACGCTTATGGCTGCTAGAAATTCTTTTACTGGGAACTCTTTAATATCTCCTTTATCATACATTTTCCTTAGAGCAAAAATTAAAGCTACAAATGCGCCTGTGATTGAAGCAGTTCGGGTCCCTCCATCAGCCTGAATTACATCGCAGTCAATCCAAATAGTATTTTTTGCAAGCGAATAGAGATTCACTGCAGAACGCAAAGAGCGGCCAATCAGGCGTTGAATTTCCTGTGTGCGTCCTTGAATAGTAGCTGTCTCTCTGAGTCGGCGATGGCCTGTTGATCTGGGCAGCATCCCGTATTCCGCTGTGATCCAGCCGTGTTTTGGATTTTTCTTCTCATCCAACAGCCAATCAGGCACTTTATTTTCCACTGATGCCGTGCATATTACTTTAGTATCCCCACAACATATAAGTACTGATCCCTCTGCATATTTTGTATAATCTGGCTTGATTATGATAGGACGTAATTCGTTCTCTTTTCTTCCATCTAATCGAGTATTAATCTTCATTCAGTCAACTATATTTTTTGATTAATTTTTCAATTCCCTTTGCGTCACCTATAATGGTTAATCGGTCACCCTCTACTAATGCTGTAAGACCACTTGGAACAATTGTTTCCCCTTTTCTTCGTATTAATGCAACAAGGCACCCTTCAGGCATTTGAATCTCTCTCAGAGAGTTTCCAATTAATGCAGAAGATGGTGTATTTTTTCTAATGATAAGTGAAAAAAAACGTTCATCGCGCAATAAAATCTCTTTTAATTCCTGGTCATCTGATGCATCAATCCAATCTTTGATAAAATTTTCATCATCAACACGAACTGCAATTTGAGCCAGAATCCTAAGATGTTGTCCAGGATTTTCATTAGGACTTAATAAAAAGAAAAAAGCATGTATAGGACCTTGCATTGAAGTTTCTCCTGAATAATTAAGAGCCTTAACAAAGCACGGCTTAATTGAACGAACTAATACCATTTCGGCCTTCTCAATTTCTGGCAGACGTATATGTGGCAGGGCAGCACCGTGAGAAATAGGCGTTGCACCAGTTCTGCTTCCTTCCATGAATTTTTGTTCCAATTTTTCAGCGTCAAATCCAAAACTAGAAGCAAATTGATTTGAAACATCATGTGAAATTTCCTTAAATGTTTTTTCACTTGTAAATTCCATTACTACCGCTCGAGTCACTACCTCATCAAATGGATCTTCCTCACGTACACCTTTTTCTTTCATAATACCGCGCAATTCTCTGTCAAGCCCTTCAAATCTTTGTTCACCAAGGCGAGCAAATAAATGGTAAATAGCGCCTGACCTTACTACCTTTTCACGAGCATAGGAAACATACCATATGGTTCCAACGGTGAAGAGTGCAAAAGAAAATAAAATTGGAAAAATCCCCATTTCAGCTATCAGCCACAGTGAGGCAAAAACTCCTAAAATCTGCATCCATGGATAAAAAGGTGAAGTGAAACTTGGATCATATGACTCAATTTTGCTTTCTCGCATTACAATCACTGCCGAACAAATTAGGGCAAACATAAGAAGCTGAAAGGCACTTGCAAGCTTTGCTATGCTGGCAATATCGAAATAAAACACAAGTAAGATAATCAAACCTACCGTTACAGCAATTCCATAAACTGGTATATTTCTTTGGGTAAGTTTGGAAAACCCTTTAGGAATAAGGTGATCACGGCCCATGGCCAGAGGATAACGTGAAGCACTCAATATTCCTGCATTTGCGACCGAAGCAAAGGCAATTACTGCTGCTGCAGTCAAACCAATTTTTCCCCATTCCCCAAACAATACGTAAGAGGCTGATGCAACAGGAGTTAAGTCTGATGCAAGTTTTTCAGCAGGAAGCACACCAACCATAATTGTAGTTCCCACAGCATAAATTAATATTGCAGTACCTATCGCAAGAAAAACTCCTAAAGGCAAATTACGTTCAGGATTATTGATTTCTTCCGAAACACTTGCAATGTTTGTGATACCTACATAACTAATATAAACAAGTCCTGCCGTGGAAAAAATTGAAGCACCTCCTTTTTCAAAAAAACCATCAAAATTTACAAAATTAATATTTGGAATCCCTTTACCAATGAACGTTGTCAAAATTATCAATAAGGCAAAAACCATCAGGACCTGAAGCATGCCAGTTTTTTTGGCTCCAAAAAGATTTATGATGCCAAAAACGATCGCTAATATTACTGCCAGTGTGGCTATAGGAACTTCAGGCCAGAAAATTCCTAGATACGCACCCATCCCAATCAAAGCAAAAGCCGTTTTTAAAACCAACGCAAGCCATGTTCCGAAACCTCCAATGGTACCTACAAAAGGTCCCATGCTCCGGTCAAGAAAATAATAAGCTCCACCTGCTCTGGGCATAGCAGTTGAAAGCTCTACTATACTGAACATTGCTGGTATCAAAGGTATAGCTGCAATTAAATAGCTTAGTATAACGGCAGGACCAGCTTCATTAAAGGCAATGCCTGGAAGCAGAAAAAAACCTGCACTCAAAGTTGTTCCGGTAGCAATGCAATAAACATTGAGTAGTGTCAGTTCTTTTTTAAGCATTAATACTCAGGTGTCTATTTCTAAACTGACTCTTAAAGAAAAAAAATATTAAAAGAGTTTGTAATTATTTCTGTTTTTTTGTTCTCACTACTTTTTAAAATTTTAAGAAAAAAATTAGTTTCCAGCCTCAATTACCTCCATATCATTTGTGACTGTAAATTCAAAAAATTTATCTTCAATCTCAAGATTGTATTTCATGTTCATTAGCCGAATTATTCGATAGTTATCCTGATGGTCCATTAAAGCTATAGCCTGCAAATTATATGATTCAGGGTTTACATTTAACTGAATGAAAGCTAAATTGGCAGTAGATTTTTTCGGTTTTAATTCTAAGATTAATCCGTCTTGGTCATTTAGCAAATTCTTGGTAGTAGCTCTGTGAGTAAAGTCCATTTGTAAGTCACCCAGTCCAAGCAAAAAGGAGAGTGCAGTGCCTGCTGTGATTTTCTCCAATTTTTGAATAGTTACATTTTCCAGTAATTGGTCGTAAAGCCACATTGTCTGACCATTTGTTACAAGCAGTTGTTCTTCGGGTGCCTTGTAAAGCCAGCGCATTTTCCCAGGTCTTTTATAAGAAACAAGTCCTTCAGCTTTTTTCGGTCCTATTTCTGTATCTGCACGATGGCTGGACTGTATGAATTTTCCTGAAAAACTGTGGATGTTTTTATACTGTTTTTGTACAAGCCAGAGCAAGTCTTTTTCTTCTGCAACAGTTTTACAGACTGTCCCAATAAAGAGTAAATAAATTAGTATTAACCAAAAATATTTCATTTTATCCTAATAAATTAAAATGAATTAGAGTAATTTTTGTTAAACATGTTTTTTCTTGAAGTTTGGGAAGGCTGAGAAAATTTGCATATTCAAATTACTTTTATATAAGCTGTAAACTCCAAAAAGACCAATTAGAATAGGTGGGAAACACAGCACATGAGGTCTAAATTTCATATACATTGTCATCTCCTTTGCTCCCAACCACAGGATGTAGTATATGACTACTAGAATCAGCCCTCGTAAATATACTCCAGACCTACCACGTCTGGGGTTAATTAGACCCATTGGAATAGTTGTTACTGAGAATGCAAGACATGCCCAGGGAGTAGTAAGCCTTAAAAAAAGCTCCATTTGTGAAGATTGACTAGAGTTCTTTAATAGAGAATTTGTAGGGACTCCCCAAATATGGCCTCCTTCATTGGCGGTAACTATTTGTGGTGGACGAAATATATAATGGAATTGTTTAAAGGCTATTGTTCTGTAATTATCTGTGGTACCTTGGGAATGTATAAGTCCTTCTTCAAGATTTAAAATCAAATCTCTTTCACCGCTACGTACTTTAATACGACCGCGTTCTGCAAGAGTTACCATTGAATCTGATCTAAGATCCTTGTCTGTAATAAAGACTCCACTCAGTTCTTCATTTTGATCTTTCTTTTGTACATGTAAAACTTTACCAGGGAAATCAAAGTTTAGTACTAATGGTTGAATAGTTTTAGCTGTTTGTGTTTTTAGTATCAAAAGTTTTTCTTCTTCAAAAGCGGCGTAACCTGCAGGCTGTAACCAGAGAGTAATACATAAATCAATTGCGGTAATTATAAATCCAAATAGAAAAAAGGGCTGCCCTATTTTCCATATGCTTATGCCAATTGCATTCATAGCAGATATTTCATAATCTGTAGACAAACGTACCATCAATACTATACAGGCGATTACAATTGCCAGAGGAAGAGTAACTGACAAAAACTGTGGCAGGCGGTAAAGAAGCATCATACCTACACTAAATACGCTTACACCCCTTTCAACAATCAAGTGTATAAGACGGTAAACTGTTTCCATTGAAAGTATAAAAGTTAAAATTCCTAGTGCCATTAGAAATGGTAAAATTAGTTGAAAAAATATAGAACGAGATAAAAGCATCTTACTTTTCTACAACTGATCTTTAATTTGCCAAGCAACCCTCATGGCATTAAGTCCGTCTTCAGCAGTGACTAATGGTAGAGTTTTTTTCTGGATTGCTTCCAGAAAACTCTTAATTTCAGCCATTAATGCATCCTCTTTTTCAAGCTGAACTACCTCAGGATGAAGTTTTTCTGGATCTGGTATTCCTGATGAATCTATCTTCAGCTTACGTGCTTGTCCACTTGAATAGTCCAGTGAAAGATAAAGTCCTGACTGGAAAATTCTCATTTTACGCTCTGCTTTTTCAGAAATTCTGCTTGCAGTTAAATCTGCAATGCATCCACAGGGGAACCTCAGTCTTGCTTTAGCAAGATCAGAACTTGAAGTAACAAATTTTACACCTATTCCTTCTACAGATTTGGGGTACTCTCCCACTGAAGCCAAAACTAAATCAATATCATGAATCATCAAATCTAGAATGACATCGACATCAGTTCCACGTCTTGGAAAAGGGGCTATACGAATATTTTCAATAAATTTTGGATTATTAATTAATTTTTGAAATTTACTAAAAACAGGATTAAATCTTTCCAGATGACCAATCTGTAGAATAACATTTTTATCTTTTGACAACTTTGCAAGCTCTTCTGCTTCATAAATCGTTTCAGCAAAGGGCTTCTCAAGTAACACGTGAACACCGTGTCTTAATAGTATTTTAGTTATTGGGTAATGATGAACAGTAGGAACCGCAATGCATACAGCATCAACCTTATTTAAGATTTCTTCAAAGTTTAAATAAAAGGGGACATCAAGTTCTTTAGAAATTTTTTGTCCCTGTTCAGGATTAATATCAACTATTCCAATTAATTCTGATTCTGGAAGTGATTTCAATTTCTGTGCATGAAACTTTCCTAGATAACCAACTCCAATTACCGCAGTTTTAAGCATTTTTACCTTGATAATGACTAACAGATTTAATTGGAAAGTTCTTTAAAATCAATAATTTGCTGTCTAATAGCATTAAGTTTTTTTTCTGTATCAATAATTTTTTTCTTTAGTTCTTTAACAATTTTTTCGGGTGCTTTTGATATGAATCCCGGGTGTTTAAGCTTTTTCTTGCTTTTTTCAACAAAACTAGATTCTGATTTGAATTTTTTCTGTAAAGTCTCTATTTCTTTTTTCCAGTCAACAAAAGTTGCATCGATACTGGCGTATGTCTCATGGAAATATGTCCCAAACAATTTGTTTAAAGGATCAGACTCTTTTTCTTTGATATTCAATTCTTTTAAACGTGCGAGCCTAATTATCAAATTCTGATGCTCCTTAAAAATTGAAGCATTTGCTTTGGAATACAATGTTGCAGATATCTTAATTTCCAGACCTATATTTGCTTTTTCGCGTAAAGTTCGTATTTGCGAAATACTTTCTTTAATTACTTCAATTCGTTCATAAGATGCTTTGAATTGATAAGGGAGTGTTTTAGGCCATTCACTGAAAGCCAACATTTTTGGTTGCTTAAATTCTTTCCACAACGCTTCAGTAACGAATGGGACATAAAGATGTAGCATCTTGATCAAAGTTGTAAATGCAAATGCAAGTACCTGATCATTTTCATTGGTTCGATTTGGACTTTTATCCATTTCAAGGTACCAGTCGCAAAAATCACCCCAAAAGAAACTTTTTAGATTATCTGCAACATCTGACAATCGGTGAGATTCAAGTCTAGATTGTGTGTCTTTAATTAAATCATTCAGTCCATGTAGTAACCATTTAGCTAGTTCAGAATTTACTGTAATAGGCGCAGTTATCGAAGTCCCATCTGGTATAGTCATTAAAATATATCTTCCAGCATTCCAGATTTTATTTGTAAAGCGTCTGCTACTTTCCATTTTTTCAGGATATAGACGTAAGTCCTGACCCGGTCCTGTTCCAGACACTAAAGCTATACGCAATGCATCTGCTCCAAATTTTTTAATACTATCTAAAGGGTCTATCACAGATTTTGGATCAGACTTCGACATCTTTTTCCCTTCACGAGTTCTTATAAGTCCATGTAGGTAAACTGTTTTAAAAGGGACTGCATGAAGCATATATGTGGTCATCAAAATCATTCTCGCTACCCAGAAAAATAATATATCGTAACCGGTTTCCATGATGTCAGTCGGATGAAACTTCTGAAAATCAGGGCTACGTTCCAAAACATCTTCAAGTGAAAGAGAATAGTCTTTTGCTAATTCAGGATCAATTAATGTACTCCATGTCCAGAGTGCAGATGAAAACCAGGTGTCTAGTGTGTCAGGATCCTGCTCCCACCCTTTGAATGGTTCGGGTTTTTTGAGACTTACTCTTGTATCATTCCCATTGTAATAAACTGGTATTCGATGACCCCACCATATTTGACGAGAAATGCACCAATCCTGTAAATTTTCTACCCAATGAAAATATGTTGAATTAAAACGTTCAGGAACAAGCTTTATATTTCCTGAACGGACTACATCAATTAGTATCTCTTTAAGACTAATCTTTCTATCTTTCCAGGTCACAGCTGGTTTATTAACATCTATAAACCATTGTTCTCTAATTTGGGGTTCAATAGCACCGCCTCCCCGGCTGTTAAATGATTTACTGTGAGTGTATTTGGAATCAGTATCAACCAGCAATCCTTTTTTTTGAAGCTTTTCTACAATTTTTGGGCGTGCTTCTTCAATTCCCATTCCGGCAAATTCGTTTGCTATTGGAAGAAGTTTTCCTTCAAAATCTATAACAGGTTCCTTATCTAAACCGTTTCTTTCCGCGATCCCAAAATCAACATGATCATGCCAAGGTGTGATCGTCATAACACCTGTACCAAATTTTGGATCAACTACATTATCCTTTATAATTGTTGCTGTGACCATCCCATTTATCCACTCACATTCAAATGTATCACCATGTTTATGTTTGCTGTAACGCTTGTCATCTGGATGCATGACCACATATTTATCTCCAAATTTTGTTTCAGGACGTACCGTGCCTATCTGGAAGGGACCGTATTGAAATGTATAAAATGGTGACTTAGTGCTTTTTCTTTCAACTTCATCATCTGAAACATTTGTTTTTAAATGAGGATCCCAATTTACAATACGGGGGCCTCGATAAATTAAATTATCTTTATACATCCTCAGAAATGCTTCATTAACGCATCGGTTAAGTTGATGATCCATAGTATAGCGTTCGCGGCTCCAATCGCAGCTTGAACCCATTGCCTTAACTTGGCTACGTATAGTCCCCTGAGAATTTTTAACATAATCTGCAATTCTTTTCAAAATTTCATCTCTACCAAGTACTGAACGAGGGTCTGTAATTCCTTCTTGTTCTTTTATCTGCTGCAAAACAACATTTTCAGTAGCAATTGCAGCATGATCGGTACCGGGAAGCCAAAGAGCTTCGTATCCATTCATTCTATGCCAGCGAATAAGGATATCTTCAAGAACCAACATGACTGCATGACCTACATGTAATTGTCCTGTGGCATTTGGTGGAGGCATGGAAATGGTGAAAGCAGGTTTTTCTGAAAAGGCGTCAGCACGAAACGCACCCGCAGATTCCCAAAGCTTTGAAATTTCTTTTTCAACCCCTTTAGGTTCGTAAGTTTTGGCTAGTGAGGTCATTTTATATTTGGTGAATTACTAAAATATGTTTTAATTTTGATGATATGTAAATAATTGAAAAATGCGTAAATGTAGCATGTTGAATATTTGAAATCCACTAATTTGAAACCCAGTGTCTCTTTTACGGTTGACATGATTCAGTGAAGTCTCAACCTAAATACTCGCTTAGTTTCAAATCTAAGATTGAAATGGCAGAAAAAAGGCAAATATTTATTTGACAGGAAAAATGATCAGGCAATTTTTTTGGCAAGGCCACAACATTTTTTATATTTTTTACCGCTTCCGCATGGACAAGGGTCGTTTCTTCCAATAGAAGCTTGAGCACGAATTGGTTGTGGTTTTTTATTTTTTGCTCTTGCTTCAGCTGGTTCTTCGACTTTCCCATGAATAAACTCCATATCCTGTGACAGCGAATTTGGTTCAGGCTCTGCAATGGGTTGGGCTATTGTTAATTTATAGAAAGTACTGATTGCTTCTAATTCTATTCTGTTCATTAAATCAGAAAACATATCAAATGCCTGTCTTCTGTACTCGTCGAGGGGTTTTTTCTGAGCATAACCTACTAAACCTATTCCTTCCCGCAGATGGTCCATTGAAAGTAAATGGTCCTTCCAAAGATTATCATTTACTTTAAGCAAAACCTGCCTTTCCAAGTCAAGAATCATTTTACCCAAAAGTTCTTTATTTTCTTTTCCACCAGCATCTCCTGCAAAGTTTAGTTCTGCAACTTTGCTGAAAAAATCAATTTTTTCTTTGTAAAGTGTTTCTACCCAAACATAAAATAATTCGACATACTCGTCTGGTTTAAGTTCTTCTTCATACCATTTTTCGTTTGGTATTCTTCCAAAGGTACTTTCAAAAGAACGGCTAAATCCCTGAACATCCCATTGATCAGCATACTTATTCTGGCAGAATTGATCCATTAGCTGATCTACTACACCATCGCACATTTCGAGAACAAGATTCTGTAAATCATTTCCAAGAATATCTCGGCGCCGTCCATAAATAATCGACCGCTGCTTTTCCATTACGTCATCATATTCAAGAACATGTTTTCTAATATCAAAATGATATCCTTCGACTTTTTTCTGTGCGTTTCCAATAGCCTTACTTATGAAAACATGTTCAATAGGCTCGTCTTCTTCAATATTAAGTTTGTCCATTAGGTTAGATATACGTTCACCTCCAAAAATACGTAGCAAATCGTCTTCAAGAGATAGCAAAAACTGAGAGGCTCCAGGATCTCCTTGTCTCCCTGAGCGTCCACGAAATTGATTGTCTATTCTACGACTGTCGTGACGCCCCGTTGCAAGAACAAACAATCCTCCAACTTCCAAAGTTTCGGGAGATGGTTTTATGTCCGTTCCCCGCCCTGCCATATTTGTAGCAATGGTTACAGCGCCATAATGACCCGCATTCGCAATAATTTCAGCTTCACGTTCATGGTGTTTTGCATTCAGTACCTCATGTTTAATTCCTTCTTTATTGAGCAATTTACTAATAGCTTCTGATACTTCAATTGAAACCGTACCTACTAAGACAGGTTGGCCCTTTTCGTGAAGTTCAGATATACGCTTTATGGTGGCGCGATACTTTGCACCAACAGTTTTAAACACAACGTCAGATAGGTCTTTACGAGCAAGAGGTTTATTTGTTGGGACTACAACAACACCAAGATTGTATATTTTCTTAAATTCATTTTTTTCTGTTTCTGCCGTACCTGTCATTCCAGATAATTTTTTATAGAGACGGAAATAATTTTGAAATGTTATTGTGGCAAGTGTCTGATTTTCTCTTTCGATAGTGACTCCCTCTTTTGCTTCTAAAGCTTGATGGAGACCATCGCTGAAGCGTCTACCGGGCATTAAACGTCCTGTAAACTCATCTACAATTATAACTTGACCTTCTTGAACAACATAATCAACATCCTTGTTAAACAAATAATGCGCTTTAAGGGCTTGGTTCACATGATGCAGAATTTCCATGTTTTCATAATCAAATAGACTGGTATCTTTAACCAACATTTCATGCAGACGATCTTCTATTTTAACTGAACCTTGGTCTGTTAGGTTAATGCTTCGTGCCCTTTCATCAAGAGCATAATCTCCTTCACGAACAATATCATGGTCTTCCAATTCTTCCAAATTTTCGGCAAGGTTGTGAATTTGATTCGGGGGTAGTTTGCCAACTTCTTCCTTTCGGATTTCACGACTAAGTCCGTAAACAAATTTATTAATTTGGTGATATTTCTCTACATTGTCTTCAGTAGGACCGCTGATGATTAAAGGAGTCCGAGCCTCGTCAATAAGAATGCTATCTACTTCATCCACTACTGCAAAATTAAATTCTCGCTGGACATAGTCTTCAAGAGAAAACTTCATATTATCGCGCAGGTAATCAAAACCAAACTCATTGTTTGTACCGTATGTAATATCTGCAGCATAAGCACTTCGACGTTCTTCATCGTGAAACCCGTGCTGTACCAAACCAACACTTAAACCAAGAAATTCAAAAATCTGTCCCATCCATTTACTGTCGCGTTTAGCAAGATAATCATTAGGCGTTATTATATGTACACCATTCCCTGATAGAGCGTTTAGAAAAACTGGGCAAGTTGAAGATAAAGTTTTTCCTTCACCTGTTGACATTTCAGCAATGTTGCCATGATGCAATGCAAGCCCTCCCAGTAATTGTACATCAAAATGGCGTTCTCCAATAACCCTTTTAGATGCTTCTCTTACAAGAGCAAATGTTTCAGGAATAAGTTCGTCTAAGGATTCTCCCTCTAGGATCCGCTTCTTATATTCGGCAGTTTTATAAGGGAATTCATCATCCTTCAGAGCATGCATTGCTTCTTCAAGCTCATTAATTTTGTCGACATGTTTTTGAAAACTCTTAAGCGTTTTTGTGTTTTCATCACCAAAAAATTTTACAATTTGTGTCCACATATTTCTCTTTAAGCTCGATTACAGCAAAGTGAGGATAGTAGGTTTGAGGAAAGACTTTAAAGTCCCGACGAGGTTCTAAGTGATTATTAATTTCTTATCTGGATTTCAACCTTAGTTCACGCTAAAATCCAATGTTTTAAGTCTACCAAAACCATTGTGGCTGGTCAAGATATACAAAGATTAGGTAAAAACCCTTCTAACTTAGAACCAATTTATACAGTCTGAAGGATTTACTTATCTTTAATCATTAACTATAGTTAATATTTTTTTGTATGCGATCCTTTCACCTTTTTTTTCTTTTTATAACATTATTTTATGGAGGATGCTATCCTGAGTCGTTAAATTATAAACCAGGGTGGGGGACACGTTTTATTGAAGGAACTTTGCTTGAGGATAGTGGGAAAGTTTTGAAGTCTAAATTTTTTATTGTTGTTCTTGAATATTATTCTCAGTTCATTCAGTTTGAAAAGGAGTCTCCTTTTTATGCCCCAGGGGCTCGTTTAATTTTCCCTCAGGAGAATGGGCAATTTCGAATTATCTTTGATCTACAGGCATCAGCCATTGAATTAGTTTTTTTTTCATCTGGTTACGAAATGGAGCGCTTCAGGTTTAAACGTCAAATTGGGATTGGGGAATTACGTTATGATGCTAGATTGAGCAAAAGCAAAATCTGGAGGAATGAGTTTTTGCTGCGAGTTAGTCCATTCTTAGAAAATTTTATTCTGGAACAACGTTATAAAATGCCAGATTCTCAACAGTTATTTTTAGGAGATTGGTTAGATAGTGAGAGAGAAAAAATTACTGAAGTCAGATAGAATTGAGAGCACTATTTATAGAATGTTTCGATTCTTTCTCCATTGTGATAAGCATAATAAACTTCTCCTAATGCTGCAGTTTTTCCGACCTTTATATGGCCATTAGCATCTAGACTGATTAGTCCAAAAGAATAATTGAAATAGTTGCTTTCCATAATTGTTTTTGAAACTGCCTCACTAAGAGTCATTCCATCCTCAACACGAATGACAATCTTGGCTGCTGCTGCCTGCTGAGTTATTTGTTCACCAATCCCTGTGCAGGATACCCCTGCTTTAGATGAAGCATATGTCCCAGCTACTGTGGGGCTGTCACTAACGCGTCCCGGAGTTTCATTTCCAATACCACCTGTTGATGTGCCGGCAACAATGTTTGCTTTTTTATCAAGTGCAACGATACCTACAGTTCCATGCAAGCCACTATATTTTTTTTTATTTTCCATAATGCGTGCAGGAGTTAAAGGATCATGTTCATTAAAACCATGCTTTCTGCAAAAATCCGTAGCCTGATTGGCACTTAGAACTTTATTTTTTTCTTTGGAAAGTAATGCTGCAGCTTTAATTGGAAAACGTATATTTTGTACGTTAATTACACCCGAAAACCTATTATTAACACCATCCATCAACCCAGCACTCATACGTACTTCACCATCTGCTTGAAGTTTTGAACCTGTTCCAGCGTTAAAAATAGGATCATCTTCTAGCATACATATCCCACTTATTACTGCTTCTTCTGCGGTCTTATTATTTAGTATCTCAAAAGTTTCTTCCCAAATTTTGCATAGAGACTGATGTATGTTTTTAGCCTCAGTAGTTTTTCCCTCAAGACTGCCTGCTCCACCATGAATAACTAACTGGAACATCATTTAGGTATTTCGACCTACCATTACAAATGCTGACCAGTAATATGGAGAACTCCACTGAACCTCTTCCAGCATTTCTAGACGTGCCTCCCGCATAGCCTGACGAGCATTTGTACCTGCAAGGAATTTGTCATAGAACTTTGTCATCAATAATTGTGTACCTGCATCGCTTACTTCCCAGAATGAATTTATAACATTTTTTACACCGGCCTCTTGAAAAGAACGCCTCAGTCCATAGACACCCTCTCCTTCATGTATTTCACCAAGCCCAGTTTCACATGCTGAGAGAACTACCATTTGAGTGCCCTCTAAATTTATGCTAAGCACTTCCATGGCAGTCAAAACACCATCATTATCTGTGTCTATCTCACCGAGTAAAGGGGCATTTGAATTTAATCCAGCAAAAGCCAAGCCTGCTCGTAATAAGGGATTATCAGCAGGGGGAGGGAGAGCAGTTGAACCTCTGCTGAGTCCTTGAATTCTTTTGGCGAGGCGTTCATCCTCTTTGAGAAAAAAACCATGTGTAGCAATGTGGAGGACCTCAGGAGGTCCAGACATTTTCCTTAACAGATTTTCCTCTGCTATGCGTTGCGAATAAATTAAGGTAGTTCTTTCTTTTGTATCAGAGACTTCTTTGATAACCTCACCTTCTTTTTCTGCTCCAGGAAGAGGGTCGAAATTAAGTCCTCGCAATCCTGAACCCATACGAGCACCCTGAGAGACACTTCGGGACCTATTATGAGTTATTTCTCTTGCTTCTGGTGATTTAATTATTTTGTCAGAATCAAAGTCAGGACCAGCAATTATTAACATTTCTCCTTTTGAGGCAGTTAACTGATCAAGTGCTAAATCTCTAGCAGAACTGATGATCTTTAAATCATAATTTTCCAGCAAATAGCTGTCATCTTCATCAGTTAATGCATCAAAAGGTAACACATTGAGCACACTATCTGGTGAAATAAAAATTGATTCAGTTTCTGCTATGAATTCATTAAGTGGGTCCCAGAGAATTTCCCAAAGATCATAAGCTACGCTCTTTACGTCTTCGTCTTCAGCACCTTCATCTTGGATAATTTCTCTTAATTCCATAATTATCGCCTGAATCATTTCTAAATCCTCATATTGTATTACATTAAGTCCTTCTTGATTTGCTACAACAGCCAAAAGAGCTAAAGAATTATCTTTTTTGCGATAAGTTAAAAAATCAACCAGCACACTTTCATCCAATCCAGCTAGTACGTCTTCAATCTGAATTTTTCGAGTGGATTCTCGAAATCTAACACTTTGTTTCCCAAGTTCTAATTGATAATTGTTTACTTGTTCCTCAAGGTCGTAAACCATTTTTCCAAATTGATCACGATTTTGATCATTAGGACCTGCAAGAGTGAGAGAAGCCAATTTTTTACGAACTTCGGTTAGTTTCCCAGTAATTGCCTGCAATTTGGATGACCCTGACAGCATTACTACCTGTTGTGTCTCACTTGTGATTTTCAAAAGCATTCCTTTTCGTTGCAGGATCACCTCTAAGAGGTCTTTAGATGTACGTTCATCATCTAAACTGAGAAGAATGCGAATATAGGCATCCTGTTCAGGTTTGTGAAGTTTTATATATGATTGTCTGGTATTATCTCCTGCCACCCATAGAACTCTATCAAAGAAAGTGTTGCGACGGTTAAACCCTATTTTATATATTTCATAAGCCTCTTCCGTTTTTCCAAGATCTTCAAGAAGTCCCGACAAATTGTTTAATGTTTCGAAAGTATAGGGGTGATTTTCACCGAGCACTTCTTCTTCAAGTTTAAGTGTTTCTCTGAAAATTTTGAGCGCATCTTCTTTTTTATCCTGAATAACTAAAAGTTCCCCAAAATCATTCATGCTTCGAAGAGTGTCAGCATGTCTCTTTCCAAAAACTTTCTTTCTGCCTTCAAGAGCGGCAGTAAGAAGTTTTTCTGCTTCATTTAAATTGCCAAGTGATTTATAAACTCTTCCTAAATTGTTCAATGCTTTTAAAGTATTTTGGTGGTTCTCACCTAGCTTTTTTTTCCATAGGTTATGTACTTTTGTGAAGATTGGTCTTGCTTCATCAAATCTTTCAGCCCTAAGGAAAAGATAGGCAAGATTGTTTTGATTGGAGAGTGTGTTTGAATGTGCTTCGCCAAAAACTTCGTTGTTTAGCTGAATAACTTTTCTATAATTAATTTCAGATCGCTCGAAGTCTCCCTGAGATTCATAAAGAAATGCTAGGTTATTAAGCAAAGCAAGAGTTGTTGGGTGGCGTTCACCTTGAATTTTTTCTGATATAGTATGTGCTTTTTTGAAAAGTGGTTCGGCCTCATCATAAAGCCCTTGATTCTCAAGCAATAAGGCCAAGTTATTCATCACAGAAACAGACTGTGGAGAATCTTCTCCTAGACTAGAAATCATCACTTCTAAAGATTTTCGAAATAGATTTTCAGCTTTTTGGTAATCACCAAGACGGCGTCGAACACTTGCTAAATTATTCAGATCACCAGCAGTGTTTGGATGATTTTCTCCTAGCATAGCAAGATCTGTTTCATAAACTTGTTTATGAAGAGCCAAGGCCTTCTTAAGCTTACCAGTATCCTCATAAAGCTGAGCCAAATGACTTTTTGCCTGAATTACAAGAGGCTCTTCATTCCCATATTCAGCAGTAGCAGTTTTTATGGTTTCCTGAAAAAGTATTTCAGCTTGTGAAAAGCTTCCCTGCTGACGAAAAATTTCTCCAAGATTTTCTTTGCTTTCCAATATAAGTAAATTATTTTTGTCAAGTACGTCGAGCATTAAAGGTAGAGCGGTTTCAAATAATTTTTTTGCAGGTTTGAGTTTTCCCTGAGACATATATAGTTTAGCTAAAAGAGCCATTGTAGACAGAGTTTCAGGTTCTTTTTTTCCTAGCACAGTTTGAAATAATTTCAGTGACTCATTAAGCATTTTCTCTGCATCATCAACGCGACCCATTTCTTGAAGATTCAGTCCCAATGCTTTCATTCTAGATGCAAGTTGTGGATCCTCTTTATCAGAGAGCCTAAGCGCTTCAGATAGTATAGGTTCGGCCATTTCTGGATCTATGGAATTTAAAAATTGCCCATAACTGTCAAGAACTAAAAGCGTTGTAGAATTGCTCTCTCCATAGGCTGATACCGTCGTTTCGAGTGTGGTTTGGTAAATTTGATTGGCCTCTTCAAGTTGATCCAACTCAGAATGAATTTGTGCCTGCAACAGTAAACTTGAAATAGCTTCCAAAGACGCATTACCAAAAGCGGTTTCTGCCAATGAGACTGCTTCTTGAGCTTTATTCAAAGCAGCTTGCAATTCACCTTCTTGGTAAAACTTTTCAATTTCTGTCTGGCTGAGAGCCCATTGCTCAGCAACATTTTCAGACTTAGTCTGGGAAAAGACGTTGTTACTTGTGGGAAATGTAAGTTGAGAAAAAAAGATTAATGCTAATAATAACAACTTAAAAGGTATAATTATATTACGCATGTTAGCCTCTTTATAAAATTAATAGTAATTATTGTATAATTTTTCAAACATTTCTGCCAATACTACAGTTTATATTTTTCTTATTGCTAAAATACTGATAATATTACTCAGATTAAATTAAGTTTGATTTCAGTAAACAAAATTTTTTATATGTGTAATGAATTGCAAACGACTTTGATAAACTTAAGCAAAATATTACAAATCAAATTTTTCTTTTGCATTTTCTAAATCTTGTGATGAACTTTCCCACTGTTTGAGGTAACCAGATAATTTTTCATTCAATCTTCCCATTTCTGCCTGAAGTCTTTTAATTTCATCTCTGGAAGTTGTATGGAAAAAATCCTTTTTCCCAAAGTTTGATTCAATCTCATAAATTTTTCTCTCAGTTTCTTCAACTAATAATTCGAAACGTGTAGTATGTTTATTTAATTTAGAAATTTCACGTTGAAGATTTTTTCTTTCCTCAAAGCTTAATTTATTTTGTTGTGAATCAAACTTTTTTGAGGGCACTTTTTTGGAAGATACTGAAATGTTTCTTTCAAGATAATCTTCACCAAATTTTTCTATGAATTCGTTATAGCTTCCAGAAAAATCCATTATACCATCTGAAGTCATTTCAATAATATGGTCTGCAACTTTTTCAACAAAATGTCGATAATGACTCACAAGCATAACAGTTCCATCGAACTTTATTAATGCTTCACTTAAGGCTTCTACTCCTTCTAGGTCCATATGGTTTGTGGGCTCATCGAGGATCAGAACATTATTTTTCTCCAGCATGATTCGCGCGAAAAGTAATCGTGTTGATTCACCACCGCTTAGTGAAGAAACTTGTTTTAGAGCCTCGTCTCCAGAAATTAAAACTCTACCCAATAAACCCCGAATAGTGCCAATTGATTCATGTGGAGAATACGAATAAAGCCAGTCGAAAGCATTTATTTTCCCATCCAAATGTTCTTGGTGATCCTGAGCATAGTATGAGGTTTTAGTTTCATAACCCCATTCAAAATTTCCTTCATCTGCATTTATTTTATCAAGAATGATTTTTAGTAAAGTTGACTTGCCAATTCCGTTAGGGCCAATTATGGCAACTTTTTCTCCTCTTTGTATCTCAAAAGAAATATTTTTCAGTACAGACTTATCAGCAAACGATTTACATAAATTATTTACAGTCAATACAGTTCTTCCAGATTGTCGAGACTGTTCAAAGCAAAAATTAGGAGATATTCTAGAGGATCGTTTAACCTCTGGAACTGTCATTTTGTCTAATTGTTTTACTCTAGACTGAGCTTGACGGGCTTTTGTGGCTTTTGCACGAAACCGATCTATAAATGCTTGCATTTCAGCTGATTTACGTTCAAAGCTTTCCAACTCCTTCATTTTTTGAGTTTCTGCTAGTAGCTTTGATTCAAGAAATTTTTCGTAGTTCCCACTATAAAGTCGTAATTCCTCATAATCTATATCGACAATATGACTTGCAACCTCATTTAGAAAATTACGGTCATGAGAAATCACCAATAGTGTTCCTTTAAATTGAGATTTTAAATAGTTTTCCAGCCATCGTATAGAAATAATATCCAAATGATTAGTTGGCTCATCAAGAAGAAGTACATCTGGTTGTAGAAAAAGTATTTGTGCTAAAAGCACGCGCAGTTTATATCCTCCTGAAAGTGCACTCATTGGACCACTGTGATAATGCTTGTCTATACCTAATCCTGATAAAATTTCTGCAGCGAAAGGCTCAGCAATATAACCATCTTCTTCAGCAATTATTTCTTCCAATTGTCCCAGTCTAATCCCTGTTTCGCTATCAAATTTTCCAGATTTAAGGATGTTATCTTTTTCACGTCTGGCTTCACATAACCCAGGCTTACCAAGCAAAACGACATCGATAACGCTGATATTTTCAAACTGAAAATGATTTTGTCTTAGAACACCAATATTTATTTTTGATGGAAGTGAAATTGTTCCAGAAACAGGTTTTTCATCACCTGAAATCAGTCGTAAAAGAGTTGATTTGCCTGTACCGTTTGCACCAACAATCCCGTAGCATTTGCCCGGATCGAATGTAAGAGACGAATTTTCAAATAGTGACTTATTACCAAAATTCATGGATAAGTCAGTAAGGTTGATCATAATATTAATGCAAATCTATTAATCAAATGAATTACAGTAGAATGAAGTTGTGTTATTATTAAACTGTCTCTGAAATTAATTCATACTACAAACTTAGAAAAAATTTCAGTATTGTGCCTTTCATGATAACTTTAGAAAAAATCCTAAATAATCACAACGCAATTGTACTTTATTCTTGGTCTCATTTGGTTGTAAAAATTAAATGATCATATTTTTTAATCACATGAAATTTTCAGGTTTAAATGTAAAATATAATTTTATAAATCTAATTTTAAATATTAGATGTTGATTACATGAGTTAAATTTCAAATGCAACGACATACCCTACAAAAGGATAAAAGAATTTGTTCTGATTCTTTGCTCAATGATAAAGAGCTATTGCTATTGAAGCTTTGTGATCAAATACTTATATCAGGATTTGTTTTTGAAGATTCAACAGAAAATGAAATAGAAATAGGTGACGGTGTAATTAGAAATTATTTTGACCAAGAAAATAAGGGTCTATATGAACTTGTCTCCAACAAGAGTCTTAATGAATTTTTGAAATATCTTAGCAGATTTGAATGGCCTTACGAGATTCTTAAAAAAAAACTTTGTCATAGAATCAAAAAATCCTTTGACCAGTTAGCTAAAGGTAAGCATCACCATTACAATATTCTTTACAATATAACCCAAGGACTTCGCCAACCAAAAGGGCATCCTTTAACTGATTTTCTTTTATATATTGAGGCATATTACATTCTTGTTCTAGATGGAACTAACATATACAGAAAAAATGACAACGAACAAAGTTTTAAAAAAAAACACTATGTCATTGATGATCTAATAAATTTTAGAAAGGAAATTTGTGAGCGACTAGAAGGACGTATTTTAGTAAAAAACTTTTTAAGGCATATTGCAAAATTAAGTGGCGAACCAGCTGAAAAATTTATAAAAACAGAAGAAAAATCATACGAACCTTTTCTATTGGATGACATGATTGAACCCAAAGAGGCAGATCAAAAGATACTCAAAGAAGAATTTAAGGATTTGAAAAATTATAATGCGAATATTTCAATAAATTATAATGAAAAATTTGAAAACGAAGATGTTAATGAATTTGATTTAGATGAACCATTCAGTGTCAAACAATCTGGATTAGATGACTCAGATGTGGTGTTTGGGAACGAAATTATCACTGTTTCTGCTATGGAAAAATTTGTTCTTCAATATCCTGATAGTGCGCTGAAATTCATTATGCGTCAAAATATAGATGGTAAGCCGTTGTCATCTGAAATACGACTAGTTCACGCCGGGTGGGAGGAGCGAGGATTATCACGTAACATGCTTAAAAATTATGTTCTTAAACTCATGAATTGGTCTGATTTTCCTGACTTACCGTTTCAAGATATCTACCTTCAAATAAGAAATCGTATTTTTGAAGCATCAAGATTTTGAAAAGAGATGAAATTAGATGAATCTAATTTTCAAGTTCTTCGCGTAGAATAGTAAAAATTGAAAGACTTTCAGGATTTGCAATTGCTGAAATATTTTCAATATTCTCACCTTTGATGGTCTCCAAGACAGCCTTTTCTACTTTTTTCCCGCTTATAGTCCGTGGGATATCCTGAATTTCAAAAATTAGTGAAGGGACATGCCTAGTTGAAGTGTCATTTCTTATAGTAGCTTTTATTTTTGAGATTAGCTCATCATCAAGTGTTATCCCTTTCTTTAAAACCACAAAAAGTAAGATCCTAATATCATTTTCCCAAGATTGGCCAACTACTATACTGTCTTCAATCTCGCTCATTTCTTCTACAGGACGATAAATTTCTGAAGTGCCGATCCTTACTCCACCAGGATTAAGAACAGTATCACTTCTTCCATATACAATTACACCACCACGTTCTGTAATTTCTATAAAATCTCCATGAGTCCAAACACTAGGAAATTTTTCAAAATATGCATTATGATATTTTTCTCCATTATTATCTTTCCAGAAATATAAGGGCATAGATGGAAACGGAGTTGCACACACTAACTCTCCTTTTTCACACTCTACTGATTTCCCTGCAGCATCAAATGCAAGTGTATTCATCCCAAGGCTTTTACATTGCAATTCCTCAGAGTATACGGGCAAATTTGGATTACCTCCCATAAAACATCCGACAATGTCAGTTCCTCCTGCAATTGACATAACTGGAACATATGCTACTTCCTCATAAATCCATGAAAATAAATTTCCCGGAAGAGGTGATCCAGTTGACAGGATTGCTTTTAATGAATTTAGTTTATTATTATTCTTGGGAGAATATCCTGATTTTTTTACTGCACTTAGAAACTTTGGACTTGTACCAAAGTGTGTAATTTTTTGATCATCAATAAGTTTCCACATTCTCCCAAAATCAGGAAAAGTTGGTGCCCCATCATACAAAATAATAGTTGCACCGGAAGCAAGTGAGCTTACTAACCAGTTCCACATCATCCATCCGCATGTCGTGAAGTAAAATACACGATCACCAGGATTGATATTAGAATGGTATCGATGTTCTGTTAGGTGTTTTAATAAACTTCCCCCCGCACCATGAACAATAGATTTGGGCACTCCTGTAGTTCCTGATGAATAAAGTATATATAGTGGGTGATCAAAAGGAAGCTGAGCAAAAGTTGTAACTATGGCTGAGTAATCCATTAATTCTGTCCAAGGTTTTTCTTGACCTTTAAATTCTATTTCTGCTTCAGTAAATGGAACTACATATACTTCCTCAATTGAAGGAATAAGCTTTGCAACTTCTCGAATTTTTCCTAAGCTGTCATGTTCTATCCCATTATAATGGTATGCATTAATAGTAATTAGAATTTTAGGAGAAATTTGTCCAAGTCTGTCATTAATACCTTTAATTCCAAAATCAGGAGAACAAGAAGACCAGATGGCACCAATACTAGATGCAGCGAGAAAACCTATTATTGCTTCAGGACAATTTGGAATCACTGCTGCTACCCTGTCCATTTTTGATACCCCAATGGCCTTCATTCCTGAAGCACATTGGGAAACGGCAGATTTTAGCTCTGCATAACTCATGGAAAAAGTTTTGCCATTCTCTGCAATAAAACTAAGAGCCTCAATCTCATCGTTATTTTTTTGTAAGAGATTTTCTGCATAATTCATTCTTGCACCATCAAACCATGCGGACCTTTTAGAATCATTCCTGACATTGAATAAATCATTACCCATAACAGTACTCCATGATTTAGAAGCCATAACTTTATTGTCCTTCCAAACCTCCTCCCAGAAAAATTCTGGAAAATCAATAGACCATTGGTGTAACGTCGAATATTTAAAATCAGGAAGATTATACTTTGCCTGAATATTTTTGGAAAATTTTGTAAGAAGTGTCTTTCTCTTTTCTGATGAATTTGGCTTCCAAAGAGGAGTAGGCATATATTAATTTTACTTTAGTATTATTTCTGTCAATTTAGCTTTGAACGTCCCGTCCCAGTCTTCAGGTACGATATCGTCGATTGGAAATCCAAATTCTCTAGACTGTCCAGGTTTTAAAGGGAGAGATTCTGTAAAAGAAAATTTATTAACTGGGAAAAATTTGTGAACTTTTGAAGCTTCGCCATTCTCATTCAAAAACTCAACGCTCATCTCAGCAATGCTTACAATTTTTTCTCCCTTGTTATTTATTTCTCCAAAAATTGCTGTTCCAAGAACTCCATTAGATATACCAGCTCCTACCCTTACACTTTGAAGTTTAACCTTTGTTAATTGATTATTTAGTTCATCTCGTTTAATTTTCTGAAAGAAAAAAATTAGAGAAACAAGGATAGCAAAAACTAAAACTAGAATGACAAATGTTCTATATCTTCTGAAAAACATATTTTATATTCTTTTCATTGTATTTTCAGTTTGAATTTATTGATAAGGTTCAATAAAATGGGTATACCTTTAAATGTATACCCATTTTATTGAACCTTATCAATAAATTCAAATACAAGCTTTTTAAAGCTAGAAGCTGTCTTTTGGAATATTTTTTTTTAAAAATTGATTTAATTGAGTTTTTTTTAAAAAAAGTATTGTAGAAGATCGGTTCCATAGATATAGTATCTCCTAATTGTTTTTAGTCTTTGCAAATTTAAAAGTAATCCAATAGACAAGAAAGTTTTTTTTGAAGCGAGCTTGCAGGTGATTTAAGAAAAAAAATATTTTATAAACTATAGTATCTGTAAAATTTGACAAATTTCGGAGGATTGAATGGTAAAAGTAGACATCGTGCGGGCAATCCAGCTTGGGACTGGCCTCCAATTCGGTGAGGCTGAAAAATTGGTTAATGATATGTTGGACTTGATTAAAGAAAAGTTAGAGAAAGGTGAGGACGTTCTCATCACAGGTTTGGGAAAATTTCAATTGCGTGATAAAAAATCCCGTCCGGGAAGGGATCCCAAATCAAAAAGGGATTATTTAATTTCTGCAAGAAGAGTTGTTACTTTTCATCCCTCTAAAGTTTGGCGTGATGAATTGAACAATAAAATCTAAACTTTTGCTATATGAGATTTAAGGCAGTCTGCTTTGATTTAGATGGTACATTGCTCGATACTTTAGATGACTTAGCATATTGCACTAACAAAGTTCTCTCTGAAAGAGGTTTCCCAATTCACCCCGTGGATAAATTTCGCCACTTTGTAGGAGATGGAGCGAAAATGCTGATGATAAGGGCACTGCCTGAAGAAGCACGGAATGAAACTCTGATTGGAGAATGCAGAAAAGATTTTGAAACTATATATCGTGAATGCTGGAACAGGCAGACGGTTCCTTATCATGGAATATCGGAACTATTAGATTCACTTACAAAACTTGAGCTGAAACTGGCAATTCTGTCAAATAAGCCTCATGAATTTACAGTTCTTACTGTTAATCATCTTTTGCAGAGCTGGAATTTTGATGTGATACTGGGGCAGAGGGAAAGAATACCTAAAAAACCTGACCCTGCCGGCATGTTGGAAATCTGTCAAAAGTTGGGACTGACATCTGAAAAATTTATTTTTTTAGGAGATACAGCTACCGATATGAAAACAGCTGTTTCATCGGGATGCTACCCTGTAGGAGTGTTATGGGGCTTTCGTAATGAAAAAGAGCTGAAAGATAATGGTGCCCTAGCAGTAATAAAAAACCCTTTAGATCTGTTAGATCTATTAAATTGATTAATTAAAATGGGGAACACCTTCCAGTCTTCCAGCCTTCCAATCAGTAAAATGTCAAATTCCTACGATTCTTCTCGTCCAAGTGCCTCCTCAAATGACTTAGGAATGAAGGGTTTCAAACCATGATGGAAGATTTTTTTTAAAGTTTTATGAAGGTAAGAAGTTATAATATGAAAAGAAAAAATATAATCATCGTCCTCCAACCAAAATAGAGTCTATCTTTAAGGTAGGCTGCCCCACTGTGGTAGGGACCCATCCACTTGCCGCTCCACACATTCCTGCGGCAAGATCTAAGTTTTTGGCAATCATCGATATTTGTGGAAGAACCTCAAAACCTTTGCCGATGAGAGTTGCACCTCGAACAGGCTCTGATATCTTTCCTTTGCGAATAGCATATCCTTCTTGTACGGCAAAGTTGAATTCTCCTGTGCCAGGATTGACTGAACCACCACCCATTTTTTTAGCATAAAGTCCAAAATCTATAGATTGTATCATTTCATCTACAGTGTCATGTCCAGGAGCAATGAAAGTATTACGCATTCTAGAAACAGGTGCAAATTTATATGATTCCCGTCGGGCTGATCCGCTGCGAGCGATTCCTACTTGATTTGCTCCAATGCGGTCGCTAAGAAAATTCTTCAAAATGCCATTTTCAATAAGCACTGTCTTCTGAGTAGGTGTGCCCTCATCATCAATATTGCAAGACCCCCATTTGTTCGGGATTGTTCCATCGTCTATGGCTGTAAGAATAGGTTGACCGACTTCCATTCCTATTTTGCCACAAAAAGGAGAAGCATTTTTTCGTACTGCCTCTGTTTCGAGTGGATGACCGCATGCTTCGTGAAAAATTACACCCCCAAATCCATTACCCAAAACTACAGGCAGTATACCTCCATTTATGTACCCTGCATTAGCCATACGCAGAGCTGACTTTGCTGTATTTTCAGCAATCTCCACCAAATCCAGATCTTTAAAAAATTCATATCCTCCCAAAACTCCGGGGCTTTCAGAAGATGACTGAGGACCGTCACCTTTCTCAGCAATTGCTGAGAGTCTCATTCTGGAATAGCTGCGAGTATCTTCAGACCACAAACCTTCGCTGTTTGCAATTAGTACAGAACGTTTTTTTTCAGCCATGTTTGCACTTACCTGACAAATATCTTGATCATGATTGCGGGTTATTTTATCAAGCTGTCTCAAAAGGTCAGCGCGCTCAGACTTACTAACTGTTTCTGGATTTATTGCTACATGATGTAAATCTTGCACTGATTGGTTTTTGAGTGGTTGAATGCTCATAGACTTAACCTCTATTCTGGATTGTCCAAGGTTATTCACAATTTTTAAAAGATTTTCTTCATTCGTATCACTACTGTAACCATAGTATGCTTCGTTTCCATAAAGAAGGCGCACGCCAATTCCAAAAGAATTTGAAGAATTGATTTCATCAATTTTTTGGTCTACCAGATTAATTGAAGAAGAAACACTATCTTCTACAAATACCTCAGTAAAGTCTGCTCCTTTTTTCAATCCGGACTCTAAAATTTTTT
>CACFAY010000012.1 GCA_902564345.1 uncultured SAR324 cluster bacterium | reverse complement strand
TTTGCTCTCGGGGTTATGAGTTCTTATTAAGCCAATTCAGGGCCTGATATGCTTCTTCTGCTTTTGAATGCACTTATTAGCATCTCTGCCCCATTCTCACCTACAAGACTCACTAGTTGAGCATTGAGTTCTTCAACTGATTTCTCCTTTACAATTTCATGTCTATCAACTGGCCTAAACCCAGCTCTATTCAAAAGATCGCGGGTGCGGATGCACTCAGACTTATTGATATTGCCAGGAAACATGGAGTAAGTGGAGTGGGGATTTCTCAGCGTGGACCACATAACAAACGCTTTATTCACATCGACACAATAACTGACCATCCAAGACCTACAATGTGGTCCTATTGATGTTGTACCATTTGGGCCATGTTGTACCATGTTGTACCACGTTTTAGGGGCTAAGTTACTGATATTGTTACAGTGCGTGGGGCTCATAACCCGAAGGTCGAAGGTTCAAATCCTTCCCCCGCCACCAGCATTTGCAAAGGATTACAGGGATTGCCAATATTTTAACACCCTAAATAGTACGCCTTTAGTACGCCTTTCAGCTGTAAGTCCAGACAGCAGGGCGAGGAGCTTCGTCTGGAGAGAGTATGTCGATATGACAGTAACGTCGCTTATGTTCACCCCGCTGTGCTAGGCCAACCCCACTTACTCCATGCTTTTGTGCTATATCAAAGTAATTAAGATAATAGAACTAATGCATTATATTTGTTAGTTTTTATTTATTAGTGTAAGTTAAATCGTGTTTGTTTCGTAGTGGTGAATTTTCTGCCCAGAAAGCGAACTTTCTTTTATCACCGAAACCGGTTTCGTTAAATTTAAACCGATTTCTTAGTTAATTGTAATTCAATAATTTAAAAAATTATCTTACCATGAAAAAACTAATAGCTAGAGTGGCTTTTACCTTGATTTGTTTACTATACCTAAGTGTTGTTCACGCTGAAAATCTAAAGCCTCAAATAACAGTATTACATTCCAGTACAAAATCTAATGCCGGTGAAGCTTTCTCATATCCCACTGGTACACCAAGAATGACCATTGCCCAAGTAATATTTCCTGTAGGAGCAAAATTACCAATGCACACTCATCCAGCACCTCTTATTGTTCATATAATGTCTGGGGAACTCAGTTCTGAACGACCTGACGGTGATGTGGTTGTATACAAAGCAGGAGATACGTTTATTGAGGCTCCAAACTCTCCACATAAAGTTACTAATACAGCTAAACGTCCTACTATAGTTTATGGAGTTTTTGCAGGAGCGGAGGGGCTCGGTCCACTCACTGTATTTATGAAATAATCGTTTTTTTTGTTTATAAATAATACATTAAATTATTAAAAAAAAGGAGACTATATGGCAAAAAGTGATCTAATTCATGTACAGGTAGAGGGTAATGTGTTTGAAGGAAAATCTGATGAACTTGCAAAATTCCTAGAAAACGGAGGAAAAACTGTAGATAGTCAAGGTAATGCTGATCTATGGCAATGGAGCATTAGTAGTGACAATAAATTAATTATTAATGAAATTTTTAGAAGTAATGAAGCCTGGTTAGGGCATATCCAAGGATTTTTTCAACCAAATGGAGATGAAATTTTTAAAATGTGTGGATTTGAAAGAGTCCAAGTCTGTGGCCCTGTAAGTGATTCTATGAAAGAAATGGCTAAAGAAATGCCTTTCCCATTTGAATTGCATGACCATCTTCATGATGGGCGTTTTGGCAAACTTAAATAGAAATTTCAGGATGCTTTGTGATTCGGTAATTCAAAAGTGTGGAGTTATTAATTTGTCAAAAGTGAGTGGAAATTGAGTGGAAATGGGGTATTTTGGAAACGCTAGATTTAGGGGGGATAGGGGTGATATTATTCTCTCGGAGTTATGAGCATTCATTCAGCCAGTTCAGAGCCTGAATGCTTCTCCTGCTTTTTAAAGAACTTATTAGCATCTAAGGCCCTGAGTTGACTGGTTAAATTTTCAAAACATATAGAAGTTTATTCGCTGCTCTGCCAAACAGCGTAATCTTTACCTGCATTGTTAAACTCATATGCGATCACCTCTTCATCTCCGAAGACCCAACCATCGTGACCTGGAGCAATGGAATAAGCTTCCCCAGCTGAAACTGTGATTTCTGACCCATCATCATGAACAACTTTGAGGGTTCCTTGTAAAATCATACCAACATGCCCTGCCTGACAGCTTTCAGTTCCTACTTCAGGCTTGATGCACTCAGACCATTTCCAACCAGGTTTAAGAATTAATCGTGAAGCAGCAACTGTCCCAAAATTTACAACCGCTGCATTTGTCTTTTCTGGAGTTTTCAGCTCATCAGGATTATCGAAAGACTTTTTTTCAAGATTTGCCATAATACGTCTCCTTTCTTAATTTACTAATTGAATTTATTTTTTTGTTAAAATAAATTTATCCGTGCAACATAACTAGTTGTGAAACAGCTATTGCTAAATAAACCACAATTAATATAACTCTGAAAACAGGAAGTGGTGCAGACATCACAGAGGCTCCATAATTTGTACTTTTAGTCTCTTCATCCATATCTTTACGAAGAGCATCCAAATCGTTTACAGCTGTGTTTCCAGCCAGTATTCCGTACAGAGTTGCTCCAATTATGGTTATACTTAAAGGCCAGATGTGAGCATTACCAGTTGCAAAAATGCATAAAGCAAGCGTACCTAATAGAACCAGCATTGCGGTTCTAAGTATGTAGTTAAAATTTTCTACTCTTGCAATAACCAATTTATTTCTTTCTGATAGTTCCATTTATAACCTCCTTTTTTGATTAAATTATATTTTGTGAAGCAAAAATATATTCACTTATTTCAAATTTTAGAGAAAATTACACTAGCAAAAGTGACATAAAAGATCTATAAAAATAATCAATGAAGTCTTTTTCAATCTTAATAAGGAGGGTAATTCATGAATAGTTTGATTCAGCAATTGACGGACAATCCCATTCTACTCGCAGTCGCCCTAGTACTTGTAGCTATTGGAGGTTATATGTTGGTACAAAGGCTGTTGAAGCCAGCACTGTTTCTTTTAATACTGCTTGCATCGTACATCGGTTATCTGGTTATGACTGGGCAAGAGCTAAATGAAGAACTTCAAAAAGGAAAAAAGTTTATTGAAGAAATAACGGATGAGGGTAAAAAAATAAAGGAATAGATCAATTGATAAAAGGGTTTCAATTTAATAATTACTAGTTGTTCCAACAGCACCTAGAGGAAGAATCTCCATGGAAGCTTTATCTCCAATAGGCGTTCGGTACAGATTTCATGCTTTATTTAATAAAGTTGCGCAGTTGCATCGCATAGGGCGTGAAACTATGAAACTTTTGCAATGCTAGCTATTCAGGGGCTTTATAATACCTTCTTCTTTTCCACGATTAACATACCTTGAAACTGTAGATTTATGAATTTCTAGTTCTTGAGATATCTCCCAATTTTCCAAACCTTTGTTTGCAAGAGCACAGACTGTATCGAAGGTTGAATCTTCTAGAGACTGACAAGTCTAACTTAGTGTTTTTATTCCATCATCATTCGTATTGGATTCAAGTCGATATTCTTTAAAGGATTACTGAAAAGTGATATAATTTGATAATACAATTCCCTCATGGGAGTTTGTTTCCAGCAGCTAGATAGATATCGTACCATTCTTTGCGAGTAAGCTTAATACCTGATGCCCTGCATGATTCTCTTACACGTGTCACATTTGTAGTTCCAATAATGGGTTGCATTTGAGCGGGGTGCCTAAGTAACCAGGCAATTGCTATTGTAATATTTGTTTCATTTCTTGAAGCAGCAATAATATCAATTGTTTTGTTAAGTTCTTCATATTTGGAATTATTTAAAAATGAGCCTTCCATAAATCCATACTGAAAAGGAGACCAGGGTTGTATTGTAATTTCTTTTAAACGACAGTAATCAAGTATGCTTCCGTCTCGGTTTATCCCAGAGTCTATTTCCATATTGACGTTTATTCCAGAATCAATCATGCCGGTGTTGGTTATACTTAATTGTAGCTGATTTATTATAATAGGTTGCTTCACAAATTTATTCAGTAATTCAATCTGCATAGGATTTTGATTACTAACCCCAAAATATTTTACCTTACCATTTTCTTTGAGGACACATAATGCTTCAGCAACTTGTTCCGGTTCAACAAGAGCATCAGGACGATGCAATAGCAAAATATCAAGATAATCAGTTTTTAGTCGCTTCAAGCTGCCATCTACTGAATCCAAAATATGCTCCTTTGAAAAATCGAATGAGTGCTCTCTAATACCGCACTTACTTTGGAGTATCATTTTTTCTCGAAGTCCTGGATTCATTTCTATGGATTGAGAGAATTTTGATTCCGATTGACCACCTCCATAAATATCTGCATGATCAAAAAAATTAATACCTTCATCCAATGCTGTATTAACAAGCTTACTAATATCTTGAATATTTAGTTCAGCGATCCTCATACATCCAAGCGAAATTTGTGATGCTTCAAGATCACATTTTGAAAATTTTATATTTTCCATTTTAGATTCCCTTTTATTAAATTTATTTAAAATAAAACAGTATTTCATTATAAACTGGGTCAAAAGACAAAAGATAGATTAAATAAAACTTGATTCTTGAAGAAGAAGGAGTAGTGAACTTAATAATACAAATCCCTGAAATTATATAGCCTAACTGCTATTGTCTTGCCGAATCTTCCGTGATACGCAGCTTAAGCGGAGTTAATCCGTTCTGTATTGTACCTAAAGACCAATAACAGTAATATTGAAGCCTATTAACCCAATATTTCCTTAGAAGACGTTTTAAGCATCATTTGAATGATGGGGGGTGGGTTCACAAAACGGGCATCAATCTTTATATATATTATCCCATCAACCTACACGGAAGAGAATTTCGGTTTGTTAACTTATTTCTGAGGGTTATTTGAGACTTTTTAAGCTCAGACTCTCCTGTGATTAAAGTGAATGTCCCTTTAGCTATATAATCTTTCCACAACCAGTTTATTGGTTTGGGCTTAAATAATATTTTTTCTTGACACTTATAATTTTTAAATATATAACAAATCTCGAAATCACAATTGCAAGATAGCTCATGCGTGGTTATAGTGGTGTTCAACAAAATATTTCAATTAGAGAACATTAAATTTGGGAAAGTTGCTGCTCTCATTACTTCAATTAATTTAATTAGGATTATTATGAAATACTTGAAAATTTTTATACCAGTTATTCTTCTTATATTTTTTTCTCAATCCTCTATGGCATACGAGGAATCTCCGATGCTAAAAAAATTAGTTAAATCGGGGAAACTCCCTCCTGTAGATCAAAGGTTGCCTGAAAATCCTTTAGTTGAAACGCCTGTGAGTGAAATGGGCAAATATGGTGGTAAATTAGTATTAGGGACTGCGTTTTTTTTAGACGATGAAAGACTCCCATCAAGAGTTGACCGTAATGGATTTTTTCAATTTACATACCCTTTCCCTTCTGAAGGACCTATCAAACCAAATTTGGCTGAATCATGGAGTTGGAATGATGCCGGAACAGAACTGAAAATCAAATTAAGGAAAGGAATTAAATGGTCTGACGGGACACCATTTACTGTAGACGACGTAATCTTTTTTATGGAAGATATAGTTGATGATAAGAATGTTGCATACATATGGTTTTATGAAGGTAATTTTTATGAAGTAAATGGGAATTTCCCATCTATTACAAAAATTGATGACTTTAATCTTAAGATAAATTATAAAGAGAAAGCGTTCCTCTTTGAAAAAAAATATTCAAATGTTGTATGGGCTGCATTGCCTAAACATCATTTCTCTAAGTTTCATCCAAAATATAATTCAAGCTCGTCTTATGAAATTTTAAACGAGAAATTGAAACTCCTTGGGAAAAACTCAGAAGGAGGTAGAGTAACATTAAATGCTTGGGTAGTAGATGAGTATGTACCAGATGGTAAACTACACATGACTAGGAATCCTTACTATTGGAAAGTTGACCCAAACGGCAATCAACTTCCTTATTTTGATGAGTTTGAAATCTTAATTGCAGGTGATAGGCCGGCTGTAGGATTAGGAAATATGACTGGCGAATATGATCATGATCACATGTGGACTGGATTTCCCCATTATTCAATGTGGCTAGAAGAACAGGGCAAAACAAATAGAGATTATTCAATTGGGTTTTCAAATGCTCCTGGAATGAAAATTAGTTTCAATTTCGATGCAGAAGACAAAGATGCTCGAACAGTAAATAGAAACGTACATTTTCGTAGGGCACTTTCACTAGCTATTGATAGAAAAAATATTTCGAGGGCGCTAGCTTTTGACCTGATGACTCCCATTGGAGCTTCATGGGCTCCAGATTCTCCTTACTTTGATAAGGGTTCAGGATATTTATATTCTGAATATGATCCTCAAAAAGCGCGTAAAATATTAGATGATGCAAATATTGTTGATAGAGATGGAGATGGAGTTAGAGAACTTCCAACAGGTGAAAAACTTGAAATGATTTGGGATATGTATGCTCATGACTTGTATACACCTATGTCAGAGATGATTGTAGCTACTGCCTCGGAAGTTGGAATAAAATTAATACTAAATGAAGCCCATCAAACTTTGTATAGGAAAAATTATGATGCTGGGAATTATGAAATGTCTACTCATGATTTTACAGATTATAATGAACCACTTCTTGCAATCGAGAAGTGGATCCCAACCAAGCCAGGTTCACCTCATTTTCACAAAGACGCTTATGGAAAAGGGAGCTTTTCACCAGAATATGAAGAATTTTCTAAACTTCTTAAGACAGCTGCTACAGCGAGTATCGAGGAAGGAATAAAACTTGGTCAAAGAGCAGGTAAAATAATGGCTGAAAATGTTTTCATGATACATGTAGGTGTAAGAAAACGACCGTTCATTAATCAAAACAGACTCGGTAATATGGTTCTTGAGTCAACTAGAGTTCAAGAATATGGGAATTTTGATCCTCCGTTTAGATACATGCAGGTGTATGCAAAATATCCAGCAAAGAGGCCAAATTAAATAAAACATTTCATCCAGGAATTAGATAAACATTTTTTATTTGATTCCTGGATCTAAAGTATGTAATAAACCTACAATTTTATAAAATAACCATCCTTTTTATCCTGCCTTTTATTATAAAAAAATGGGCCTTTTTGTTTATGCTTTTAAAAGATTCATTTTTTCTATCCCAATTGTAGTTCTAATATCAATTTTGTGTTTCGGCATTATTCAATTGCCTCCTGGAGATTACGCAGATGCATATGCTGCTCTTGCATCTTCTACAGGGGGAGGAACTGTATCAAAAGAATATATTGATCAACTTAGAGAAAGATATGGTTTAGATCAACCGTTTTGGGTGCAATATTGGAAATGGGTCAAAGGTTTTCCAACTGGAGATTTTGGAATTGCAATGTCTTTACAAGGAACACCAGTTGTAGATCTTTTAAAAGAAAGACTACCGATGACCCTTGTTCTAAATTTTAGTGCATTAATTTTTGCTTTATTAATTGCACTTCCAATTGGACTTTATTCCGCAACTCACAAATACAGTCTTCTAGATTATCTTTTAACATTAATTGCGTTTATCGGTATTGCTATACCCGGTTTTATTTTGGCTGTATTAATAATCGCGATTTCTATTTTCTGGTTTGATTCAGCATATATAGGTCGTTTATATTCAAATGAATTTATTGGGAAAGAATGGAATTTTGATAAGACCATCGATTTTTTAAAACACCTTCCAGTACCAATCATAGCAATTGGAATTGCCCAAACATCTAACACAATGCGAATAATGAGAGGAAACATGTTGGATGTTCTAAAACAACCTTTCATACAAACTGCCCGAGCAAAAGGGTTATCAGAAAGTGCTGTTAATTGGAAACATGCCGCAAGAATTGCTATAAATCCAATAATAAGTAGAATCGGAGTATATCTCCCAGAAATAATTGCTACAGAGATGCTAGTATCAATTGTTTTGAATTTGAATACAATTGGACCGTTGTTTTATGACTCATTAATTGCACAAGATATGTATCTAGCTGGAACTATTTTATTAGTAATATCAATAATTTTAGTAATAGGGAACCTATTAGCTGATATAGTACTTGCCATAAGTGATCCGCGAATTAAACACGAATTAATATAAAAATTGATTTTCAGTAAAGTTAAATTGGATAAAGATGAGTATACAGTCCTTTCTGAAGGACAACTCATGTTGCGTCAATTTCTTAAACATAGAGTTGCAGTTATTTCACTGATAGTACTTTTATTACTATATATAATTGTTATTTTTGCAGATTTTTTTTCACCATATGGAATGTTAACAAATCATAAAGATTATTTGTACGCCCCTCCACAAATAACAAAAATAAACTTTTTTGATGATCAGGGGAATTTTCATTTAAGACCCTTTATTTACAGACAGGAAGCCGTAAGAGATCCTAAAACTTTGAGATTTGTTTATAAAGGTGACAAATCTAAAAAAGATTTTATTCATTTTTTTATAAGGGGTGAGTCATATGAAATGCTTGGTTTTATTAAAAGCAATTTACATTTTTTTGGAGTTAAGGAAGGTAAATTGTTTTTACTAGGAACTGACATTATAGGTAGAGATTTACTGTCTAGAATAATTTTTGGTGGAAGAGTTTCACTTTCTATTGGTTTAATTGGTGTAATAATTCTGATATTCATCGGCACAATAGTAGGAACTATCTCAGGTTATTATGGAGGTTTGGCTGATAACTTTATACAAAGATTTATTGAAATTATTAGAACAATACCTCAAGTTGCCTTATGGATGGCACTTGCTGCAATTATTCCAAAAGAATGGCCCTCAACTTACGTCTATTTAGGAATAGTAATTATTTTTGGTTTAATAAGTTGGGCAGGATTGGCAAGAGAAGTTAGAGGAAAAGTTCTAGCAATTAGGAGATCTGATTATATCTATGCAGCGGAGGTTTCTGGTGCAAGCTCAATAAGAATTATTATTAAACATATTATTCCTAATGTTTTAAGTCATATAATTGTTATCGCAACTTTAAGCATTCCAATAATGATTATTGGCGAAGCTGCATTAAGTTTTCTGGGTCTTGGAATAAAACCTCCAATGACAAGTTGGGGATTATTGCTTACTCAATTAAGAGAGGTTCAAACGTTAAAGCATTATCCTTGGTTAATATGTCCAGCAGGATTTATAGTAATATCAGTACTATGTTATAATTTTATTGGGGATGCTTTAAGAGATGTGAATGATCCTCATTCAAGATAGTTCATTTTATTAATCATTACTTAATGAATACTTCAGAAAATAATATATTAATTGATGTAAGAGATTTAGCAGTTTACTTTCATATTGAACAAGGAACTGTAAGATCTGTCGACGGAGTAAGTTTCAGCATAGATAGGGGGAAATCCCTTGGTCTTGTTGGAGAAAGTGGTTGTGGAAAGACCATAACTGCATTGTCATTACTACTTTTACATCCTCAACCAGAGGGAAAAATTGAAAGAGGGAATATTTTTTTCTACCCAGAAGAGGGAAACCGTATTGATATAACAAAACTCGGAATAAATAGTAAAGATATTCGTCAAAGAAGAGGTAATGATATTTCAATGATTTTTCAAGAGCCAATGATGTCATTAAATCCTGTTCATACTATAGGACAACAATTAACAGAAACTATAAGACTACATCAAAAAGTTGATAGAAACACCGCTCACAAAATTGCTACTGATGCATTAGAGCGAGTGAGGATTTCTGCACCCAAAAGAAGAATGAAGGAGTATCCATTCCAGTTAAGTGGAGGAATGAGACAAAGGGTAATGATAGCAATAGCTCTTTCCTGCAACCCAAAACTTCTTATTGCTGATGAACCAACAACGGCACTCGATGTAACAATAGAAGCTGAAATTTTAAACTTAATTCAAGAGCTTAAAAGTGAGTTAAATATGTCTATGTTAATGATAACCCATGATTTGGGAGTAATTGGTGAAGTTACTGATGAAGTAGCTGTGATGTATGTTGGTAAAGTTGTTGAAAGAACTAGTACAAGAAAATTATTTAAAGAACCTTTACATCCTTACACAAAAGCTTTGTTTAAGTCTCGGCCAAAAATAGATTCTAAAGAAAGACTATCTTCGATAGAGGGAACTGTTCCAAATCCTTACTCGCAACCAAAAGGTTGTAGTTTTGAACCAAGATGTGAAGTGTCAATGGATATTTGTAAAAATAAATCTCCTGAACTAATTGATCATGGTGAACATTTTGTAAGTTGTTGGAAATACAATAAGGAGGAAATATAGATACGTCCTCAGAAAATATACTTGAAGTTAAAGGACTTAAAAAGTTCTTTACAATTCGTAAAGGGTTTTTGAATAGAATAGTTGGCTACAATAAAAGTGTTAATGATGTTGATTTTACTATAAAAAAGGGAGAAACGGTTGGGCTTGTTGGAGAAAGTGGTTCAGGAAAAACAACTCTTGGAAGATGTATCGTACGACTTTATGATTCAACGGCAGGTAGTATTAAATTCAATGTGAATGGTAAAATGACTGAATTAACGAATTTATCTACCAAGGAAATGAAAAATATAAGGAAAAATTTTCAAATGCTTTTTCAAGATGTCTACTCTTCTTTAGATACTAGAATGAAAATATCTAAAATTGTTACGGAGCCTCTGGATATTCACAATGTTGGAACTAAAAAGGATAGGATAGAAAGAGCTAAAGAATTAATGATCAAAGTGGGCCTATCTGAAAATGACTTAGAAAAATATCCTCATCAATTCAGTGGAGGACAAAGGCAACGTATTGGTATAACAAGAGCTTTAAGTATAAATCCAGAATTTATCATATGTGATGAACCAGTTTCAGCTTTAGATGTATCTGTACAAGCACAAATATTAAATCTTCTTGTTGATTTAAAGAATGAATTTAATTTAAGTTATCTGTTTATAGCTCATGATTTAAGTGTAGTAAAATACATAAGTGATAGAATAATTGTAATGTACCTAGGCAAAATTTTGGAGATAGCTTCTTCTTCAGATATTTATGAATCTCCGAGGCATCCTTACACAGAAGCATTGTTAGCAGCAATATCAAAAAATAAGGCTGGAAGTAAAAGGGATATACTATTAAAAGGTAATATCCCTGATCCTTCAAATCCACCATCGGGTTGTGTGTTACATCCGCGTTGTTCATATGCTAGAGATATATGTAAAAATATCAGCCCAGAATTAATGCCTGTAAAAGGGAAAACTAATGCATTTGCTGCATGTCACTTAACAAACGAATTGAATCTAAAATATTTTAATTAATTTTAATTATGATAACAAAACTGGTTGCAGGTGTAGATTGTTCAACGCAATCCACAAAAGTTTTAGTAGTTGATATTGATAATGGTGAAATAAAAGCAACTGGCAAAGTTTCTCATAAGGTTTTTCGTTCTGGTGGAGCAAGTGAAACAGACCCAGAGAATTGGTGGGATGCCCTAGCTAAAGCAATAGATAAAACGGGATATGCTTCTAAAATTGAAGCTATTTCTATAGCTGCACAACAACTTGGTGTAGTTACTCTTGATAAAAATCACAATCCACTTAGGCGTGCGATATTATGGGATGATACAAGGTCAGCATCTAAAGCTAAGCAGCTTGTTTCAGAATTAGGTGGTCCAGAGGCTGTTACGAATTTAATTGGTACACAACCGTTAGCTGGATTCTCAGTTTGTTCTTGGGCATGGTTGAAAGATGCAGAACCGGAAATTGCTGATAAAACAGCTTATATACGTCTTCCTCATGATTATATAACAGAAAAGCTTACTGGAAATGGAATTACAGATAGAGGTGATGCCTCAGGAACAGGTTGGTGGTCAAGTCGAAAAAATGAATATATCAATGAAGTCTTAGATCATCCTTTGGTAGGTTTAAAGCAATCCACTCTACCAAAAGTTCTTGAACCTAATGATACAGCTGGGAGAGTAATTAAATCTGCTGCAGATTGGACAGGACTTAATGAAGGAATTCCTGTAGCTTGCGGAACTGGAGATAATGCTGCTGCAGCTCTTGGATTGGCAATAAATCCTGGTACACCAGTTATTAGTCTTGGCACCTCAGGTACTGCCTATTTACGATCACGAAAACCACCTCAGGATTTGTCAGGTCAAGTTTTCGCACATGCTTCAGCTAGCGGTGATCATCTTCCACTTACATGTACTTTAAATGCGACACTCGCTGTTGATAATATAGCAAAATTACTTAGCTTGAAAAGAGAATCTATTAGTAAACAAACAGATGTTGTTGTAATGCCTTTTTTAAGTGGAGAAAGACTTCCAAATTATCCTAATTCTAGAGGAAGTGTGTATGGAATTGATCATTCAACAAAATCAGGGGAAATTTTGTTAGCTGCATATGAGGGAGTTGTATATTCATTAGTACAATCATTAGAAATTTTAAATCAAAATTCTTCAGGAATTTTATCCGAATCACCTATAATTTTAGTTGGTGGTGGAGCCAAAGGTAAAATTTGGCAAGACACAATAGTTCGTTTTTCGGGACGCGATATCCTTATACCAAAATCTGATGAACTTGTTGCTTATGGCGCAGCTTCTCAAGCAGCAGGGATTTTAAATAATGAAAATGCAATCGATATCTCTACTAGGTGGAATATTTCTTATGGAGAAAGAATATCTTCAACAGAAAAAGATATTAAATCTTTAGAACGCATTAAAGAGATTCGCGAATATGCACATGAGATAAATTCAAGTAACTTATTTTGTTGATTTATTAAAAAATTGATGGATAAATTCCTAAAAACAATTCACGAACTTACCGATATAGTAGGACCATCCGGACGTGAAAGTAAAGTAGCCGATTATCTTAAAAAGAATTGGAATGAGTATGGAGAAGTAAAGGAAGATAGACTTGGCAATTTAAGTATTACAATTGGTAATAAAGGGCCCCACATAGCTTTTTCTGCTCATATGGATGAGGTAGGTTTTGTAATAAAATATATAGATGAAAAGGGTTTCATAAGTTTAAATAAACTCGGAGGAATTCCAGAAAGAGTCCTTTCAGGACAAAAAATCTTAATTCTTGGGAAAAAAGGCCTTATTCAAGGAGTTTTTACTACTTGGCCTCATCATTTGACTCCTGAAAGTGAAAAATATAAGGTAAAACCAATAGGTGAATGCTGGGTAGATGTTGGAGTATTTAGCAAGAAAGAAGCAGAAAGTATTGGTCTAAGAGTAGGTGATTTTGGGGTTTATTCTAGGAGTTGGCATGTTGAAGGAAAAACCATTTTTTCAAATTCACTCGATAATAGAGCTGGTATAGCATGTATGAGTCAATTACTTGAAAATGTTACAAAAAAAAATAATTTTAAACTTTCTCTTATTGCAAGTGTACAGGAAGAGTTTTGTATTCGTGCCCTCACTCCAACAGTAAGAGAACTAAATCCTGATGTGCACGTAATAATTGATATAAGCCCAGCAACTGACAACCCTGAAATGCAAGGTTATAGTGATATTAAAATTGGACATGGACCAATTTTACATCTTCATAGCTTTCATGGACGAGGGACACTAGGTGGAGTGTTACCCCCTTCTTGGCTTGTTAATTATATAGAAGATTGTGCTCAAAAACAAAAAATACATATACAGAGATCTAGTGTTGTAGGTGTAATCACTGATGGTGCATTTACTCAACATCTAAATTACGGTATTCCAACAGTCGAAGTTGGTTTCCCAGTTCGATATACTCATTGTCCTATCGAAGTTTGTTCTCTCGTTGATTTAAAGAACCTTGTAAATTTAATAAATAAAATTTCAAAAGATTTTTATAATTTTTATTCTAAACAATCTTTTTAATAATTTAATCATTTATTATGTCTTGGGAACTCGAATGTAAGAAAATCAGTGAAGGAATTCGTCTACGAGTTTTAGAACACACAATCAATCATGGAGGTTATCTAAGTCAAGCATGCTCTTCTGCAGAGATATTTAGTATTCTCTATTACAAACTAATGCGACTTGGACCCAGTGTAGGTAGATTAGTACCTGATAGTTTTCAGGGTACACCCTCTAAAAATAACACCTCAAAACATATTGGAATGTTATATAATGGTGCTAAAAATCCAAACTTAGATCGCTTCTTTCTTTCTCCTTCACATTATGCATTAACATTATATGCAACACTAATTGAAACTAAAAGACTTAATAAAAAATCTCTAAATCAGTTTAACATAGATGGAAGTGTTTTAGAAATGATAGGTTCTGAGCACTCTCCAGGACATGAAACCAACGGGGGCTCATTTGGCCAAACTATTTCTCAGGCTGCTGGAGTAGCTTGGGCTAGGCGGTGGAAAAAAGAAAAGGGACTTGTATGGTTATTTTTATCAGATGGTGAATTTCAAGAAGGGCAAACTTGGGAGGCACTTATGTCTATGGCATTCCACAAGATTAGTAACATAAAAATTGTTGTTGATGTTAATGGGCAACAAGTAGACGGTAGAACTTCTGACGTAATGAATTTAGAACCATTTTTAAAAAAAATATCATCTTTTGGAGCTTGTGTAAAACAAGTTGATGGTCATAATTTAAGAGCTTTAAATAGTGCTTTTGAAACATTTCATAAGGATAAACCACTTGTTGTACTTGCTAAAACATTACCCTATAAAGGAATGGATATTTTGGAAGAAAGATACCCTTTCCTTCATTATATAAGATTCAAAGACGAACATGAAAGAAATGATTTTAAGAATTATTTAAAGCAAATGAAATCAAAAAAATTGTAATATATGGAATTTTTAAAAAGGGTACATGCTAAAAATATTTTAAAATGGGGTAAAACAAATGATAAAGCAATAGTCCTCTCAGGTGACCTTACAACTTCTTGTGAGATAGATGAGTTTCGAAATGCATATCCAGAAAGATTCTTATCGTTGGGCTTAATGGAGCAAAATATGATGAGTTTCGCAGCAGGTCTTGCAAGAGAGGGATTAATACCAATGGTTCATACTTTTTCTGTATTTATGTATAGACGTGCACTTGATCAGATTGAAATGTCAATTGCATATCCAAATCTACCTGTAAAACTTTTTGGCTTTTTACCTGGCGTAACAACTCCGGGAGGAGCAAGTCATCAAGCTTTAAATGATATTGCTGTAATGCGTTCTCTTCCAAATATGTCAGTTATTGAAACAGGAGATGCAACTGATGTTGAGAGTGTTCTTGAAATATCAAAAAATATAAATGGGCCTGTTTATATTAGAATGATTCGCGGTGATATTCCTAGACTTTTCCCAAAAAATGATCCTACAAAATTTAAGAAAGCAAGAAAATTATCTCATGGGAGTGATATAGCACTATTTACATCTGGAATTTGCACTGAAGAAAGTCTTCTTGTAACAAATCTACTAAGAGAAAAAGGAATTACTATTCAACATCTTCATATTACAACGCTAAAACCCTTCGATGACTGTTTAATAGATGAGGCTGTGACAAAAGTTAAGTATGGTATAATTACTATGGAAAATCATACTTCAGTCGGTGGTCTAGGAACCTGTATTGCTGAATTAATAGCTAAATCTGGTTTACCAAGAAAATTAATCAAAATTGCTATAAATGACACTTATTTACACGGTGCAAGTAAAAATTATTTAATGAATGAATACAAAATAAATGCTAAAGTATTGGTATGCGCTGTTGAAGAATTAGTTAATGAAAAGTTAGATATTTCTGAAATGGATGTAAGTCAATCTACTAAAAACGATTCATTTAGTGAAAATCAACCAGAAGCTTTATAAAAATTATAAATTTATCTATTTTATTTCATCTAAAAACTACGATTAGTAAAATTTAATTTTGAGATTATGCATTAATAGGGTTTGCGCTTTTGGGTTTTATTAAAAAGCTAAATTTACTGACATCTATCTAACATTGAACTCTAACTATTCAGTCTCAATCAATTAAATGGGGGTATTTAAGCTAATTAACGTTTCTTATTTTATTTAGCTAGATTTAGTGAGGGAGTTGATTTTTTGCTCTCGGGGATATAAACGTGTATTCAGTCTGTTCAGGCTAAGAAATTCTTTTTCCGCTTTTGAAAGCACTTATAAGCATCTCTTCTCCATTCTCTCCTACAATACTAACAAGCTGAGCATTGAGTTTTTCCACAGTCCTCTCTTTTACTATTTTATATCTATAATCAGGCCTAAACCCAGCTCTATCGAAAAGGTCGCGGAGATGACTTGCTTTGCTATTCCCTAGGTTTTGAGTTATGCTTGAATTTAATTTACCGTTAATTTAATCTACCATTAAATAAACTAAAACAAACATACCTGAAGAATTTGAGATGGATAAAAACTTAATAAATACCATTCGACTTAGTGAAAATGACAATATTGTGGTTGCTCGGAGTGAACTACAAATTGGTATGATAGTTGACAAATCACAAGTTACTACAACTGAGCATATTAGTCCAGGACACAAGATTGCGACAGAACTAATTCCAAAGGGTTCGTTTATTCGCAAATACAATCAGGTGATTGGCACAGCGTCATCTAATATACAACCAGGTAACCATGTTCACACACACAATTGCAAAATGGCTCACTTTGAGCGTGATTATTTTTTTTCTGATGCATTAAAGCCCTCCACGGTACTGCCTGATTCCAAGCTGGCTAGTTTTATGGGTATAGTTAGAGAGGACGGTCGAGTCGCAACACGCAACTATATCGGAGTGTTAACAAGCGTTAATTGTTCAGCATCTGTGGCGAGACGCATTGCAACACAGTTTAATGACCAGTATTTGTCTGAATACCCCAATGTAGACGGCGTAGTTGCACTTACCCATGATTATGGATGTGGTGGATGTGCTGGTATAGGACTCAATTATATTCAACGCACAATCTCAGGTTATGCTCGTCACCCTAATTTTCATTCAGTTCTAATCTTAGGCCTGGGTTGCGAAGCGAACCAGATCGGGGCTATGATGGATTCTGAGAAAATGAATCCTAGTAACAAATTGCATGCATTCACCATACAAGAAAGTGGTGGTAGTGAAGCTAGTGTTGACAGAGGTATGGCTTACATTCGGGAACTTCTTCCTGATGCAAATCGTTCAATACGGGAGTGTCGTCCTGCAAGCGATATTATCCTTGCGCTTGAATGCGGAGGATCTGATGGCTACTCAGGTATTTCGGCAAACCCTGCGCTAGGAATTGCTGCTGACTTACTGGTAGAAAATGGTGGTACTGCGTGCCTTGGTGAAACACCTGAAGTTTTTGGAGCAGAGCACCTTTTAACTAGCCGGGCCGTCAGCGAAGATGTTGGTATTAAATTACTCGACAGAATTAAATGGTGGAAAGAATACACAAGAAATAATGGTGCTGAGATGAACAATAATCCAGCACCAGGTAACAAAGCCGGGGGAATAACAACAATACTCGAGAAATCTCTGGGATCTGTTGCTAAAGGTGGAACTACTAATCTGGTCGATGTTTATAATTATGCCGAGCCAATCACAAAGAAAGGCTTTGTATTTATGGACACACCTGGTTATGACCCAGCTTCAATTACTGGAATGGTGGCAGGTGGTGCAAATATTACCTGTTTTACTACTGGACGTGGTTCGGTTTATGGAGGAAAGCCTGTCCCTAGCTTGAAGCTAGCGACAAATACACCCATGTTCAAGCGTATGAAATCAGATATGGACATCAACTGTGGGTGCATTATCGATGGTGATGCCACAGTGGAGTCTGTTGGAAAGGTAATTTTTGAGAAAATACTGGCATGTGCATCTGGAGAACAATCGAAATCAGAAGTTTTTGGTGTTGGTGAGGATGAATTTGTACCTTGGACTGTTGGTGCAATTCTCTAATATTTTAATATTAAGCTAGTTCAAGGCCTCATATGCTTCAACACTCAATAAACAAAAGAATATTACTCAATGAATCTAATATAAAGCTATAGAAATATGAAATTTTATAATTTTCTAACGGTAAGAACGTTCTATTGAGACCTAGACTGTAAGGTTTACCAATTAGAACCCCTATTAAAGCTTGCAAGTCAAAATTTGAAGAGCTTTTAAGAGAGTTTTGTTTCCAGCTTGAGCAGCGTTTGGCAATTTCAGCCAAGGCTTTCAGAGTTTCCTTGCTTTCATTTTGGTTCTGCCGGACCGGATGAAGAAAAATCTGTAGATTAAGTATAATCCTAGTCCATCAAACAAATTACCCCAAATAGGCGCATCATTTTAAAACTCAAGCACATCCCATCCGATTCAGACCATGATGATAGCCAATCTACGCCATAAGTGGTCGAAGAATGAGTGATTATAATCAACTAATTTCATGTTCTAAAACAACTTGTGTTGGTTTGACTTTTGAATTTTTTAATGAACAATACACAGATTATTATGTTCCTTAACGTTAGCTTAATCCAGTTATACAACGAATTTGGACGAAAACAGATTTTATTCTCATCGCCATATGTTGCCCATGAGTTAAATCAAAACGGTTTGCCTCTGCCCACTCAATCATCCACACATCCGCACAGGGACCTCTCTCCCACTTATTGACATTCAAAAGTCTTGCAATTAGACTAAGCAAGTATTTCGGTGTCTTCATCGGTATGATTCACTCCGTTTTCGGTGATTCCAAAAAGAAATTTTTTGGATCATTTACTACGAAGTCTACCCCAATGCCCTACTTCTTGGCATCGGCAAGCGAAAAGCCCGTGTAGTTTACGCTCTTCAGTTCGGTGTATTCATGCAAGCCACCAATCCCAAGCTCCCGACCAACCCCAGAGAAACCAAAACCACCACGAGACACGGCCGGGTGCTCTGCCAACAAACCCTCACCATTAGAAGTAGCGAAGACAGCACCGGCCCGTATACGGTTGGCAACTCTCATTGCCTTGGCTGGGTCCGAGGACATGACCGTAGATGCCAGTCCAAAAGCTGTGGAGTTTGCCTCGAGCACAGCATCATCTTCAGTCGAGAACGATCGCACAGAGAGAACAGGGCCAAAAATCTCCTTTTGCCATACGTCTGCATCTCGCTCCACATTGATCAGAACAGTAGGCTGAATAAAAAATCCACCCGAATTCCCAACTGTTGAGTCATCTGGAACGTCGCCACCAGTTAAAACCTCAACACCAGTAGCCTTGGCCTCATGAAGGAATCCCAAAATTTTCTTATGTTGCGAATCGCAGACGACAGGCTGGACTACGTCTGTCATTCCCCTCTCCCAGGCCCTATCACCTCGATCTTTTTCGGTGATCGGGTCATTACAGAATGGTAGCTTCTCGAGTTCTTCCTTTAGCTTGTTCAATAAAGGAGACTTGATACGCTCTTGGACTACAAGACGTGTGTGTGCGGTGCAAATTTGTCCACCATTAGTGAGGAATCCTTTCATTGTAGTCTCTACAGCTTTGTCTAGGTCAGTGTCATCAAAAACTACCAACGCCGACTTGCCACCCAACTCGAGGGCGACCTGAGAGAGTTTCGGGGCACAAGCCCCCATAATTTTACTACCCGTTAGTGTTGAGCCTGTAAAAGCAATCATTGAGACAGAAGGTGAGGCTACTAGAGCAGCACCTGCTTCACCGTCACCAGTAACGACGTTCAAGACACCGGGAGGAATGCCAGCGTCTTGAGCAAGCTTTCCGATAAACATGCATGAAAGTCCCGCAATCTCTGATGGTTTAAGGATGGCACAGTTGCCAGCGATCAGGGCTGGTGAAACTTTACGAAATGCCACATTCATAGGATAATTCCAAGCCGATATAAGGCCTATTACACCGATGGGGTCTCGTCTGTATACTACATCATACTCTGCTGGAGGGACACCACCTTCACCGCCACCTGAATTCACAGGTACGTCTTGTTCAGCGTCCAGCACCTTACCGAGAGAGCACCAGTACTTGGCTTCACCTACGGCACCACCTAGTACCATTACAGCTTGACGATAGGGCTTACCCACATCTGCAGCCTCAATTTCTGCAAGCATTTCTAGGTTGTCTTCTATTCCTTGTGCCATCTTGGCAACGATCTCTGCACGTGAGGCCGCGGTCATACCGGCCCACGTTCCCTCCACCCAAGCAGCATTTGCCGCCGCAATGGCGGACTCGACATCTTTAGCTTTTCCCCACGGAAACTCGTGCAAAAGCTCACCCGTTGCTGGGTAAAAAGTTGGATACTTATCACCGTCGATGGGGTCAACGAACTGGCCGCCGATATAGAGTTTATTGAAACATTCTGCAACGAGGTGGGTTTGGACATTGGCTAACGACTTATTTTTTGTGTTTAGTTCCATTTTAACGTTTGATATTAAGGGTTTAAAAAAGTAATTTTTACTTATATGACAACATCATAAAACTGATCTATTGATTTCGGGATGGAACAATGAGCCATAAAGTAAACGACTAATTGACCATCTAACGAAAAACTGAAAGAGTGTCATTGGCATGACATGATTATAAAACATTACTACATCAATAAAGAATCCTTGCTGAACACAAATCAAAATGATATTGACTAAAAAACAAATATTGCCTCAGAGAGCTTTTTAAGCATTATTCAATGAAGGTAGGGTGTGGCCACAAAACGGGCAAATAGCTCTGTATATCATCCCATCAACCTACACAGGGGAGAATTTACGATTTTTATGAGCAAGCACCATTGCTGCTACAATCAAAATGCACGCTATTATTTGTGATTTAGTTAAAATTTCTCCGAATGCAATAATACTTACTGCATACATTGTAGGTAATTCAACACTACCCAAAAGCGATGTTCTAGATGTGCCAATGATAGGTGATGCTATTGTGTAAATAAGTTGTGGAATGAATGCTGATCCAATTGACAACCCCATAATAAGCCCCAAAACATAAAAATCCTGTGGTATAACTTCTCTAAAATTAGCAGTTACCACAAGTGGTGAGAGCATCAATGTTGCCCCTAAGCTTATACATGCAACCCTAGATAAAGGTGGAATGTCTGAAAGTCTGTGAACAAGTATACTGATAACAAAACCAAAGCTAATGGGCGCTAACAAAGAAATGATCAATATATGCAATTGACCAGACGGAAAAGCCATGGGATTGCCTGCAATAAAAGCTGCTAGGATAATCATCAAACTTGCAAGCAAGGCTAAACGAGTTGCTTTTTCCTTAAAAAGAAAAAAAGAAATTAGAATAGTGAATACAGGATAAGTCATATATAAAACGCCTACTGTTGAAATCGGTAATACCTTGACTGCAGAGACATAGCAAATCCAACCGAGTCCCATCCCAGAACCGCCTCCTATTCCCCATAGGATTTGTTTCCATGCTAAAATTTGTCCTCTCAAAGCAGGAAGGAGAAAAAAAGCAGTAATTGCATATCTAAAGAATGCAATTGCTTGAGGAGATAGACCTTGATCAGTCAAATTTCTCGTAAAAAAAGGAACAATTCCAAATCCAATTGACGCCAAAATCACACCAAATCCAGCCATCAAACTGGATTTTTTTGATATGCGTAGACTTAGAGAATTATTTACCAATCTATTTTGTTTTATTTTATGATTTTTTAGTAGGTGCTTTTGATTGCGATCAAAAATTTCTTTATTTCAATTTTTTAGAAAAATTTTAAAATAGAATAATAATTTATGCAAACCTATGATGCCAATAAAAAAAAATAGTTAAACCATAAAAAAATATTCATCCTCATTTTTAGTTTTACTTTACAGACTACCTCTCTAACTTTATCAAATGACATTTTTGCGCAGGAAAAAGTAACAGTTGCTTTAGCACCTATGGCATCCTTGGTAAATTATTATGAAGCAAAAATTAGGATTGGTTTCAATAGCTTGCAAGAATCACTATCAAAATATTACTATTTAACATCACAAAAATGTACTAAAATTCTAAGGAAGAAGCCTTCAAAGTGATGGATTCTGATGAATGTCCCGAGGAACAATGCATTGCTATTATTCAAGAGTTATTACAGGTTGAATACTTTTTTCAGTTTAAGATTATTAAATCAGGTAATTTTCTGCTCGTAAAGAAGATGGAGTACGTCCAAAGACTTCAAGAATTCTAAGTCGACATTTTTTCAGTACTATACTAAGATACTGTCTTTAAAATGACTTGATACTGAAAGTTAGTATCTTTCTTTTGAATTGTTCCACCAATCATATGATAATTTTTTTCTATAAAAACTAAATCCTATCATTTTTAAATACTATGTATATTAAATATCATAATTTAGCAAAAATTTTGCTTATCTATTTAGCTTTAACAATTATATCTATAACTCTTTTGGGTTGTGCTTCTAGACAAACTGAAATAACTATTCCAGCATCACCCGACAAAATTTGGACTGTATTAACTAATACTGATGGATACAAAGAATGGAATCCAGTCTTTGTTCCCTTAAAAGGTAAGCTTGAACAAGTAGAAGAGGGAGAAATTCTTACTTGGTCTTATACTCAACCTGGACAAGATCCAGTAGATACTAAAATGATAGTTGTTAAATTTGTAGAAAATGAAAAATTCATTCAAAAAGGGGGAATATGGGGTATTTTAGATGTTAAGCACAATTGGCTGTTAGAATCTGTTCCAGATGGAACACGTGTTACTAACCTTGAAGAATGGTCTGGAATTGGTGTTTTATTTTGGGATTACAGTTGGGTAGAACTAACTTATAACGAAATGAATGAAAATTTGAAAAAACAAGTACTAAGCGCTCTATAAATAAGCATCTCATACTTCAAAGCTTCATAATTTGTATAACTAAGGAGGAATCATGATTAGGAAAGACCGTTCCTTCACTTTTGATCGAGTGGTACGCATGGCTCTGTTTGCTGGATTAGCCTGGTGCCTCGTGCTGCTTCTTGATTACCTCTCCGACGTAATACTGCCGTTTATCACTGGACTTGTATTGGCATACTTCCTTGACCCAGTCACTAATAGAGTTCAGCATGTCATCAAATCTCGTGCTCTTGCCGCACTCTTTACACTAACCTCCATTATACTGGCTGTCTTTCTCCTTGTCAGACTAATAGCCCCAATAGTAGGTAGTGAACTGGCCAACATGGGTCGCACCGTATCTAAAATGGCTTCTGACACCGAACTGGCACAAGCTGCCAAGGCACGTCTTCCTGGAAATGTATGGGAAGAAGTGAATGAAATTGTCAAACGTGATGATGTCAAACGATACTTGACCAGTGATGGGGCGGTGCAGATTGCCAAGGACACGGCCAAAAAGATCTCACCTGGCGTCTGGAATGTGCTTTCGGGAGCAGCCAATGTGCTCACTTTCATCACTGGACTTCTAGTCATTATGCTCTATGTAGTCTTCTTGCTCATTGATTACGATAAAATTGCAAAACGCTGGCGTGACTACCTCCCGCCTGACATAGGTGATGAAGTGTCCGGATTCGTGGGGGAATTCATTCAGGCGACCAACCGTTATTTCCGTTCACAGGCACTGGTGGCCTGTTGTGTAGCTGTTCTTTTCTCGATAGGTTTTTCCATCATCGGTCTACCACTTGCTATCCTCATGGGAGTATTCATTGGTCTACTGAATATGGTGCCCTATCTTCAGATCCTTGGAATCATTCCCTGCCTACTTTTGGCTGGGCTAAAGGCGCTGGAGCAGGGTGACAGCTTTTTAGGGGGTTTGGGCATTGTCATACTCGTTTTCGGTGTGATACAAGTCATTCAGGAAACCGTATTGGTTCCACGAATCCAGGGCAAAGCAATGGGACTTTCACCAGCTATAATCTTGTTGTCCCTTTCAGTCTGGGGCAAGTTACTCGGCTTTCTAGGTCTCATTCTAGCCTTGCCGCTCACCTGCCTTGGCCTTACCTACTATCGACGCCATCTCTGGAAATATAATCAGCGGAGCTAAGGGTATAATATTGTAATCAAAAAACACATTGGGTCTAATTTTTCAAAGTATGAATTTTTTAGTATCTAACTTAAAATGATTGAAGAAATGTTTTTCAAAAAGCTAATGGTAAATGAATGGGACAGAAAAAGCGATTTATGCAACATCAAAGAGTGCTTAATTTACTGAAAAAAAACAAAGACTCATAGGAGTCAGTTGATCTCATGACTCAAAGATCGAAGGTTCTAATATTTCCCCTGCCACTAATAAAATCATATACTTACACAGATCGGCAGTTTTTGACACCTGATTTTCTTGGAATTACCATCTGGAAGTCCGGACAGCATGACGTGAAGCGTCGTCTGGAGAGAGTATGTGAATAAACTGATTCATTAATAAGCAAACCTCGACCGCGTATATTCTGCAAGGAAATCTATATAGCCAAAATTCATTATTTTCTAAAATAGGATCCTAATTATCTTATATCGAAGGTATTGGTTTTCGACTTAATCCCAAGAGAGCGTTGCTAGCTATAGCAATCAACAGAATCATACCGCCAAGCAAGGTATATACTCCTGCTGTCTCGCCAAGGAAAAGCCATACCCAAAATGGGCCAAAAACAACCTCAGTCATGGAAAGTAACGTCAATTCTGCTGATGGTACTACTTTTGAGCCCAAGGTATATAGGATAAGTCCCGCACCAACTTGGAAAATACCTAAAGCCACAGCAACCAAAATGTCGCCCCCCGGAACATCAAGCCCGTATCCTTTAATCTGACATATTGCCCCAGCAATAATAATAGCAAAAAGGCCAGCTAGAAAAACAGTGGGTAACATGTCTTCTAATTTTTTCCAACGCAGAGAAATAGTAAAAATTGCAAAACCTAGTGCAGATATCAATGCAGATACATTACCAATTATTCGACCTATTGAAATTCCTTCCCAGACCATGATAAAGATACCAACTAATGCAGCCATCATGGATATCCACGTAGCTTTTTGTACGTGTTCTTTGAGAACCAACCAACCGAGAACTGCCGCAAAGAAGGGTGCTGCCGCAAATAAAAACATAGCATTCGCAACCGTTGTTGTCTGGACAGCTAGGATACCGCCTGAAAAAGCAAAAACCAACGAAAAACCACCAATTACACCAGCCAAACCAGCCTTCTGGATAATGGGAAAAGGATTGCCTCGAGCTCGCAACGTTATGAATAACAGTAATAAAGGGGTTAGCGCTATGGAGCGAAAGAATAAAATTTGCCATACATTGGCGACTTCAATGTGGCGGATTCCCAGCCCCATGGAGGACCAGCAAATTCCAGCCACTAGAACCAGCAACACACCGCGACGATAGTTAATTTCCGTAGATGACATTTAAGGCTTGACCGTCTCTTAAACTATTTTTGCTATATCATTTTTTAAGTAAATACTACTATTGATAGTATTTTACATTAACTCCGGGAGGACAACAACGTTTCTAAGAAACTTGTTAAATTATTGCCGAAAATGATTGGATAATTACTTGAAATATAAAAATCACCTAATTTACTGATATTATTAGACTCAACACATGGGGGTCGATCTCATAACCCAAAAATCAAAGGTTCAAATACTTGCCCACCACCAGCATTAAAAACAGTTTTCTTTTTCGAGTTTATTAAAATAACTTTAATTTATGCGCCTTTTCTACGTCAATAACTCCAAACGGCGCTCTACCAGAATATTGATATTCAACTAAAATTAAAATTTTCACTCCTTTTCATCAGTATTAGATTTTTCCAGCTTCTGACCATACTCAAGTAATTCAGTCCATACTCTTTTTTCATCTGCAATAACGTCTTCATCAATAGATGTTTTTATAGCTACATCTTGCACTGGGTTCTCTGGAATTTTTAGTTCATCATCTGTTATCAGTTTAGCTGTTTTTAAAATTTCATTATTTAAATGATCCAATAAATCAGAATACTTTTCTTTTTGTCTAGGAATAGAACTAGTAATTAGAGGTCCTGCATTAGAAGCTTGATAAAGTAAATCAGTAACTAGATGTCTTCTATACTGCAAAAATAGTAGCTGCATACGATAAAACATTAAATCTTGATTTTTAACGTCTTGAGCAGTTGCATTCGACTCTAACTCATCCATTTCAATTTGATCCTGAACAAAAAATTCAACTGAAACAAAATATTTCTGAATTGTTCGTGAATTACCATCTGCCTTTATTTTTGCCCTATACATTTCAATAAGCTTGATCTCTTCGTCGTCTTGAACATCCTCTATAACATTACCTTTTCTACTTATCACCCAGTTCATATTTGTTTCCGGAAAAGCTTCCTTGATTTTTTGTAATGTATCTAGTCGAGGACTATGCAAATCTTTAAAAAGTTTGTCTACTAAGCCTCTATTAAGGTTTGCTTTTCTACAAAACTCAGCCGTTGAAGGCATATTGAGCTTCTCAATCAATATCTTCAACCAGTTATCTGTATTTTCATAATATTCCATGTTAATTTCTCAAATGTACTCATAAAAGATATATAAATTATAATTTATGACTATTTTTTAAAACTTATAGGATAATTAATACTCTTTTGTTAATATAAAAATTATATAAATAGTATAGATACAATCAAGATATATCAACATGTTAATTAATATTTTTGTAGACAATATAAAACAATCTAAAATAATATCAGTAAAACTAATTCCAAATTTTATCCCCGTCCCTATGCCAACAGTGAGAAGTTGAATTTTTCAACAAAAATTACCAGTTATCCATCTAGGACTTAAAGTATTTGTTGTGGAAGAATTTCTTGAAAAGGTTAAAATGGAAGGTCTTGAGTCGGTAAATAATGATTTTCCCTAAAACATTCTAAAAACATCGAACTCTCTATAGTTTGCAAAATGCTTTTTGTAAAATTAATTAAATATCCCAAAAAAAGTTTAAACTATAATTTAAAGCACGCCTTAAACAATTTCAAATTATCCATTTCATTCCCTTAAATGGCTGTTTAACAATTGATCATTAAATAAATAAATGTTATTATATTATTTTCTTATTGTATTTGTACTCATTTACAAATCATTCCCCCGATATATGCTCTGGCAATTGATTAAGGATTTTATAATAAAATTTTTAAATAACTAACAAAATCGACTTCATGGAAAAAATTAAAATACCAAAGTCTTTAGTATTCATTGTTATTATAGTAGGCATCTTTATGTGGTTTGGTTCCTCGCTTTATCAGCAGGTGCCCGCTGGTTATGTCGCAGTAGCAACGCTCTTTGGTGAAGTTCAAGCTGACCCATATGAAGAAGGATTACACATTCCTGTCAACCCATTTTATGAATGGTTTTTATATGACGTACGTCAAAAGTCTCACCTAGAGGAAGCAAATGTCCCAAGCCAAGACCAACTTCAGACTAAGATTCAAGTAAGTGTTCAATTCCGATTAATGCAAGACAGAGCTCCAAAGATTCTTCAGGAAACAGGTCAGTTTCAAGATGTTTTAAGAGTTCATATTGTTCCTAAACTAAGATCACTTTTGCGTGAACAGGGAAAAGCCATCAAAAGAGCAGAAGACTTTTTCTTGGAGGAGACTCAGCAGAACATGCAGACGTCCTTAGTGGAGGGCCTTCGCGATTACCTTGGCGCAAAAGGAGTGAATGTCGGGGCTGTACTCATCCGAGACATCTCTCTACCTCCTTTTATCATCAAGGCAATTGAGTCAAAAAAGGAGCGAGAACAGGAAGTCGAAAAGCAAAAGGCAGAATTACTGCGCTTCGAAACAGAACAGCAGCAAAAAGTTGCTCTTGCTAAAGCAGAGAGCAAAGCTGCAACGGAACAGGCTTCAAAATTGAGGGTACTTGCAGACGCTCAGGCTTACGAGATAGAGAAAATCAATAAAGCAATTGGTAACAATCCCAACTACGTTAAATTGCAGGCTTTGGAGGCCTTGAAAGCAATTTCTAAAGATCCAGCTTCCAAAATTTATTTCATGGATGGTGACAGTCCTTCTCCACTTCCATTAATGAACATGGGTAAGTAAATAATAACTTACCCAAACCTCAAATAATCTACAAAATCTTAAGAGAAGAACTATAAGGGCGAAGGTTCAAATGCTTTAAACACTAACAATAAGATTAGTAAAGGGGAAAACTTTTTGGAACCTTCATCCAGAAAAACTGGTCAGGTAGCCAGTGCTCCAATCTGGTTACTTATACTCTCTATGGGATGCACTGCTGTTGGTTTAACAATCATTTCACCGTCCCTAAAATCGGTAGCGGAGGAGTTTGATGCAGATAGTGCATTAGCTCAGTTTCTACTTTCGGGATACTTCATTGCTATCGCCTCCTCCCAGCTCATTTATGGACCCATCTCAGACCGATATGGACGAAGGAAACCACTCCTATTCGGCATGGGTATTTATGCCATCGGAGGTTTAATAGGAGTCTACGCTACTTCCATCACTACCCTGATTTACGCTAGGATACTGCAAGGGATTGGAGCTGCAGCTACAGTTTCAATCGTCAGGGCCATCATAAATGATTCATATGATAGAACGAAGGGTGCTTCGGTTTTTGCGACAATCAGTGCCGTAATGGTTATCGCTCCAATCTTCAGCTTCATATGCGGAGGTCTAATTGACGAAATGATCGGTTGGAAGGGAACGATGGTCATAATTGCCCTGGCAGGAGGAATTTCTCTGGTGTCAAACTATTTTTTTCTAAACGAAACAAACCTTAACCCCATGGGAACAATCGTCCCGCGTCTTCTTATCAGTGAGTACTTCGAATTGTTTTCCAACCGGCTTTTTATTGCTTTTGTTTTTGCTTCTGCATGTAGCGTCGGTATCTTTCTTTGCATGATTGGATTTGTACCTTACGAATATTCAAGGCTAGGATTAAGTCCAGGAGAAATCGGAGTCTGGTTTGCCTCCACTCCGGTGGGATATATGTTCGGCAATTTCATCACACGCTGGATGGCAAAGAAATTGGGCCTTGAAAGTATGACTTTTATTGGTAGCACCATTTGTTTTTTAAGCACAGTATTACTTTTTCTTATGACAATCGGCGAACTTCTGAATCCTTTTTTGATTTCGTTTACAGGAATGGTTATGGGTTTTTCTGCTGGACTGGTAATTCCAAATGCCACCATGGGAGCAATTGCTTCGGCAGGAAGGCTGGCAGGGAGTGCTTCTGGATTTACAGGAGCTATGCAGATGGGTTTCGGGGTTATTGGCGGTTCAATTATAGCTGCAGTAGGTGGCTACGAGCTTTTTCATTTAGGCCTCTTAATAATCATCCTGATGGCCGTACTGGGTGTGGCAGCCTCATTGATGACCAAAAGAATCGCCCGATCGAAGACAGCAAGATCTTGATTTTCGGCTCCATTAGCGGGATGGATCAGTCAGGTAGCTCGTCCAGCTAATAATGCGAAGGTCTAAGGTTCAAATCCTTTCCCCCGCCAACAACAATACCAATGTATTAAAGCTTTTTTGTATTTTTTACAATAGCTGAGAAAGTGGTATTGAATGGTACGCTTGAAAATGGACCCCGCCTTATCAGTTTTTCTTTGGTCAATAACTAAATTTTTTAGAGTTAATCTTTCTTTTTTGATTTCTATCATTCCAACTCAATATTTATTTTATTAATTCATCGAAAAGATCTGAATCAACATTACCCCCACTCAATAAGATCAAAATATTTGCATTCTCGATTGAAAACCGATGCTTCAATGCAAAGGCTAAACTAACAATGCCGCCCGGTTCTACCACAAGATTAAATTCTTTGAAAGCAAAGCGCATGGCGGCTTTGATTTCATCTTCATTTACTGTAGCTACATCTGTTATATTCTCTTGGTTAATTGGAAATGTTAATTCTCCTGGCGTTTTTGCCATCAAGGCATCACATAGAGTGTTTTGGTTAATATCAATTGAAACCCTTTTGCCCTTGCTGAGAGATAATTGTGTGTCATTAAATAATTCTGGTTCCACACCAATAATATTACTCTGTTTAAAATAATGTTTAATGGCGACACTGCAACCAGCAATTAAGCCACCACCTCCCACAGGGCAAATAAAATAATCAATTCCCTCTCCGATAATAGCCATTTGATTTATCGCCTCAAGAGCGGCAGTGCCTTGTCCTGATATTACATCATAGTGATCATAAGATGGAATTAGAAAGGCGCCTGTCTCTATAGCAACTTTTTGAGCAATTGCTTCTCTTGATTCATTGTATCGATCATAAAAGATGATTTTTGCTCCCAGGGATTCGGTTTTTTGTATTTTAGTTTTTGGGGTGTCCTTAGGCATAATAATCGTGGCTTTGACTCCCATAAGATTCGCTGAGTATGCAACTCCTTGAGCATGATTACCAGAAGAAAAAGCAACTACATCATTTTTTTCATTCTTTTGAAAATACTGATGCATAGCAAAATAGGCTCCTCTTGATTTAAAGGATCCATTGATTTGATTACATTCTGTTTTTAAATACAAATTAACACCCTTCTCACTATTAACAGTCTTAGAAAAAAGAACGGGTGTCTCTCTTACTACTCCAGCTAGAACCTCATTGGCATAGAGTATTTTGTTAATGTCGATCATATGATTTCCTTCCACTAGTTTTTTAATTTATGACACTGCTTTAAAGTAAGTTGTAATTCCGTCTAGTAGCATCTGAACTGAAATTGCCACCAAAACCATTCCCATCAGTCTTTCAACTGCGATAAGACCTCTCATTCCCAGGAGTTTGTGGAGTTTCCCTGAGGAAAGCATAATCAGGCTTGTAACTAACCAAGCTCCTATAACTGCAATGAACCAGTCAAAGATTCTATCTGGCTGAGATCTTGCCAGTAAAATAAGCATTGCCAGTGTGGAAGGGCCTGCTAAAAGCGGTACTGCTAATGGGACAATAAATGGTTCACCTTCAGGAAAATCACCCATAATTCCCTTTTCTGAAGGGAAAATCATACGCAGAGCAATTAAAAACAGCACAATACCACCAGCAATATGTACTGCTTCCTGACGTAAATTAAGCAATTGTAAAAGATATTGGCCAATAAATAGAAATAGCAACAGTACAAGCAAGGCAATTGCCAGCTCACGTATCAATATTTTACGTTTACGGGATTCACTTTCGACATTTTTTAATACAGTAAGAAAAACAGGAATATTCCCCAGTGGATCCATAATGAGGAGCAAGGTTAGTCCTGCCGATAGAATATCCATTTTAAACCTTTTTTACGTACTCCAAGTGATCACCAGAGCTCACATACTCCTCTACGAACACCAAGCTTTGATTAGTTAAGTCAGGCTTTGCCATAGTACTTTACCTTGGTTAAATATATTAACAAACCGATATTCTCAATAGTGTAGGTTGATGGAATGATATATATAAAGCTTAATGCCCATTTTGTGGCTCCACCCCACCTTTATTCAAATAATGCTTAAAACGCCCTCTGAGACAATATTGGTTTGTTAGCCTTAAATGTTACTCTTATTGATGTTTAGGCACAATAAAGAACGCTTTAAAAGTTTTATAAGGTCATTCAGCTCAACCTTAAGACCAAATACTTTGAGTTGCATAAATCTTTTATTTAAGTGATGCTAAGCGTTAAAATATTTCTTTTGACATCTAAAATGAAGGAGAAAATAAAATTGGTAATTTAAACTCAGACACAAACCGTGTGATCACAGTTATGCATAAGAGCTTGAAATGTGACGCTGATGAAGCCAAGCAATGGATAAAAGACCGCTCAGCAAAATTAACCTTTGAAGGAAAAGAAGAAAAATTAATGAGCTTTGAGTGGTACTTGAATAATGATGAAACGGAGGCGACATTGATCGAATCAGTCGAAGACAGCGATGGATTGAAACAGCGTTTTGAAAATCTTATGGCAGGCCCGTTAGTACCCGAGTGGTCTGAAAGATTCGAACTGAAATATATGATGGTTTTTGGAAACGTGATGAAAGACGTTATTGAATAAGGTTACTCCCTTTGGTGCTACATTTCACACCTTTGCTGGCGGGTTTAATCACAGATAGATCAAAAATATTCTCAAAAGTAGTGCTTAGCGGGATGGTTGGATCTTATTTGTTTTACATATAAGTAACAATAAGCCGTATTATTGGTTAAAATTTGGTAAAACTAAATAAAAATTTAATTTACTATTACTTACCGTCATCACCTAGAATACATCAAATAACTTAACTTAGCATTAAGCACTAATAGTGGTGGACATAAAACTCATAACCAGAATTTAGAAGGTTCAAACCCTTCCACCACCTCCTGCAGTAGCAAGGGTTTGTGCTTTCTGGTTTTTAAAATTCTCCTAAATTCTCTGCCTTTTTTACGCATTTTATCTGTTAATAATTCCAAACGACGATTTAACAGTATTCTATAAGGATATCTTCAGGTAGAAGTGTTGGGTGTCAAAATACTGTAAGCATTTTTTCCGACCATCTGATACAATAGTTTATTAGTAATGTTGAACTAAAATCTTTTGTGTGTTCGATCAATTTGAGAACATTTGAATCAGGACAATCATAATACCGCTTATAACTCATTAATTCAGAAACCTAATTATATAAAAATATGAAAAAATTACTCACTAGTTTTATTTTCTTGTTTATCGGATTGAGTCTTCATGCTCAAAACAAAATGTATAAAAATCCCGGATGTATGTGCTGTGATCGCTGGGTTGAACATTTACAAACCAATGGCTTAAATTTAGAAATCGTGCCTAGTGAGAAGATGAATCAAATCAAAAATGAACTTGGAGTACCTGAGAATGCAAGGGGATGTCACACCTCGATTATTGATGGAATAATTGTTGAGGGCCATGTGCCTGCAGACTTGGTTGTCAAAATCCTTAAAGATCGCCCCAAAGGCATTATTGGAATAGCTGTTCCCGGAATGCCTATGGGTTCTCCAGGAATGGAAGGTGGTTACAAAGATGATTTTGCTGTAATTCTATTTGATTCTAATGGTGAAATATACTTTCATGAGATGAGATAATTGGCATAACCGATTCACCCTTTCTAAACAATCTTTAGACTCAATTAATTTAGTGGAGGTGGGGGAGTACAATAACTAAACTTTAAATTTATTTTATTATTTCAATAGATATGAAGGTATAGGGAATATAATACTCTCGGGGTTATTAACTTTTTTTCTGGACAGTTCATGGACTGAAGTTATTCTTATGCTTTTGAAAGCTCCTATTAGCATCTTTGCTCGTTCTAAACTAAAAAACTTACAAGCTTAACAACGATTTTTTTCATAGATCTTTACTTGAATATTACATGTCTATCAACTGACATAAACCCAGCTCTATACAAATGATCGCGGGTTGATCCTAATCATAGGCTCTCTTTTTTCAGCAATCTCTGCAAGGTCTGTAGGTGTTTTTATTGCACTATTAACAATTTAAGCAAAATTATGTTGTATCTCATCTACTATTTCTTCGCATTTGATTTTTCATCTTATAATAAAATTTTTGTGCCACTTGGGCATCAAATAAAGCATTGTGTTTTCGTTCTGTTCCTTCACCTAAATAATGCTCCTTAAAATCTTCTCGCTCGTTAGGATCATATCCATAATCAATGTATATAGAAGCAATATCGATTGTCCATTTTGAAATGAATGATGGAAAATCTATATCAGCTTTTTTAAACATTTCTCTAAAAATTACCCAATCATAACTGTTACTAAAACTCGCCATAATAATAGGCCAATCACATTGGCTAATCCAATCATTCAAACCTCCTGAAGAGCAAAGAACATGTTCCACGCTCCCTTTAACTAAAGTTTTAGAAGAAGATTTTTCGAAATATCCATCCTCTTTATCTTGTAAAATCAATAAGTCAATAACATTTGTTTGCAACCATTGATCAACTTGGGAGTAATCATAATCAGTAAATTCAGCGTAAAACTCTTTGGAGCCGTTGCTAGATACCATGCCTATACTTATGGGTGATGTAAACTGGTGTTTACTCGTGTATTCTAAGTCGTAAAAAACAATTCTTTTAGTTAAGTCTGTCTTTGCCATAGTTCTAAACCATAATAAATTAAATTAACAAAACTAAAATTTCCATATTAAAAAAAACTTCGTGGATTTATAAACTTCATTTGTTATGAATATTCAATAACGTATAAAATTATTTTTCTCAAGGTGTATATAGTTTTTTAAATATTTTTCGATGTTTTAATTCTTTCAAAGGATATAAAAATGGCAGGAATAAATAAGATAGATTTTTCGAATGCATAAATTATGACTCCTGACAAAACAAAGGTTGATAGCATAACCACTCAGCCAGGTTGGATTTGGGATCAATCTATCAAGACTGTTGTTGGTACTGATAATTGCCAAGCTCGTCATCTAGGAATTATCCAAAAAGGAAAATTAAAAGTTACACATGAAGATGGTTGTAAGGTTTGTCTTAATTCTTGAGACGTATATGAGATTCGACAAGGACACCATACAGTAGTAATTGGCAATATTCCATGTTCAATGGTTGAATTCAAAAGCGAAGCTGATGGGCAATTAAATAATAAAATTTATTATTCTAGGAACTCTAGTAACTTATCTCTTACGAGCATCTCCGTATCATCACACACCATTGGAATTACTTTTTAAGGCTCTTTTCAATGCTTCAATTCTTGTAATCCAAATCTGCTTGCTTAATTCTGCCTCTGGGGCAAAGGATTCTGAGGCATGGTATGCTCCTGGATAAACATGGAGTTCAGTCGATACACCTGCCTGAAGCAGACGTTTAGCAAACTCTATGTCTTCATCCCTGAAAAGATCTAACTCCCCGACATCAATAAATGTTGGAGGAAGACCCTTGAGATCTATGGCTCGTGCAGGAGCAGCATATTCATCAGCTTTTTTGCCTCCTAGATAAAAATCCCAAGCCTCAATGTTTGCTTTTCGGTCCCAAATACCGATATCTGTAATTTCCTTACTAGAAGGTGTTTCATTACGATCATCTATCATTGGATAGTTAGCCATCTGGAAACATAGCTTTGGAAAGTCTTGATCACGAGCCATTAGGGATGTACCAATTGCTAGTCCTCCTCCAGCACTTCCTCCTACTATGGCTAAAAGATTGGCCTCGTAACCGAGTTCTTCAGCATTTTTTGACATCCACACTAGGGCTTTATAACAGTCTTGAACAGGGGTTGGGTGAGGATTCTCAGGTGCTAATCTATACTCTACTGAAACAACAACAGACTGAATGGTCTCGCATAGCATAGCCACCTTGTGGTTCTCTGTCTCAATGGAACCCATAATCATGCCTCCTCCATGAATAAAGAAGATTCCGGGGAAAATCCCTGAAACTCTTCTAGGTTTATAAATCCTAACTACCAATTCATTTGATGAATCAGGACAAGCAATGTTCCTATCTTCTATTACAACATTTTCGATAGTAGGAAGTTCAGATGCCCTCATTCTAATGAATGAATTAATTACATCTCGTCTTTTTCCAATATCCTTAATGGCGTTGAATCCTCCCGGAAGAGCATCAAGTAATTCTTTCAAAGGAAGACCAGATTCGGGATCAATTCGATTTTGAAAATTCATATATTTTCTTCAATTTTTAGGTTCTTTATTATTATTCAACTTATTCAAAAAGAAAATTGTAAATTTGATTTATTAATTATGTTAATTCACAATCTTTAAATTATTCTCAAATCGCCATCTAAGCCATTATTAGGTTAAGAGCTTTGTGAACTATACTGTTGGCAATTAGTTTCAATTAAGAATGATTTAACTCCATTTACGCTTTATAAAAAACATTATATCGATTAAGTTAAAATTCATTCGATTTTTTCTCCTGACCAATCTTCTATTATTTTAGCGATTTCCAAATGATCCGATTGATCTCCCAAGATATTTTTTGCAACTTGTATCAACTCCCTTGCAGATCTGAGTGAAGGTGCAGGTATACTGCTTTCCTGCAACATTCCCATACAGGTATCAACATCTTTGCATAATAAACCAAGTGAAAAGCCATAATCAAAACCTCGGGTCAAAACATGCTCTGGCATTCTCTGTTGTGTAACCCATGATCGGCCTGAGGAAGTGTTAATTGCTTTTAAAGCAACATCTAGTGGGATTCCATACTTTTTCAATGCTATTAATCCTTCGGATACGCTGCATATATTTGCTGCCAGCAATGTATTGTTAACTGCTTTTACAGCATGACCTGCTCCACTTGGACCAAGATGAACAATGTTTTTTGCAAAGGATGAAATGATGTTTTCCACTTCAGGAAAGGAATTTTGATCTCCTCCTACCATTGCAGTTAGTGTCCCTGCAGCGGCTCCTGCAGGCCCTCCTGAAACAGCACAGTCAAAAAACACAACACTTTGAGATTTCAGATCTGCTGCTATTCTTCGTGATTCACCAGGATGACCGGACGTAGTGTCTATCCAGTATTGAACATTTTCAAGAATTCCTTCCTGATGGAGAATTTTATCAACTATTTCGCGCACCAAGTTGGAGTTAGGGAGGCAGCTGAAAACTACCGAGGAGTTCTTCAGTGCTATTAACAAATCGGATTGAGTGACGTTTTCAAATTGATCTTCAGCATACTTGGCTGCTTCAGGGTTTACATCATATGCAAGTGTCGGGAATCCGGCACTGCCAACTTGTGCACAAAGTTCACGCCCCATATTTCCAAGGCCAATAAAAGTGCATGTTTTTGATCTCTCCATAAAGATTTCACCTTTTGAATTTATTGTTTACATTTCATCAAATGCTTCAAGAATCAAAGACCATGAGTCCTCACACGAACTGGCTGTGAGGGGAGACATATCCTTTTTCTGATCGAATGATGGGTTGATTAATCAACATATTAAACAAAATTCTGCTAATTAAACAACATTAAAAATCGCTAAGCACAT
>CACFAY010000011.1 GCA_902564345.1 uncultured SAR324 cluster bacterium | reverse complement strand
ACTATTGATATAAATGACAACATTACTCTATCAGGAGTTCTGAAACTGAATGCTGAGAATAATATTATTAGTGGCGGGAAATTGATATTCAATGATGGATTGATTGATTTAGATCAGGATACTACGATTGCAACAGAGATCGTGCTCAGCAAAAATGCCAGAATGGATTTAGACAGTAGTAAGACTTTAAGTGTAACACAGTCTTTTGAAGTTCCATCTGACTTAGAACTTGAAATTAAAGGAACTGACGGAGGATCCTTAAGCCTTTCTGATACCCTGAAAGTTGGAGGTACTATTAAGTTTAGTCCACCAAATGTAAGCTCTCAAATTCAATATCACAGCTTGATTGATGGAACACTTGAACTAGCATCAGGAGGCCTACTCGATATTGATTATAATACAAATATTGGTTCAAACATCAAAATTTCAGGTGATTCTAATATTGATGTTGCCTCAGAAATGACTTTGACATATTTAGGTGATGTCATCGATATCAATTCGTACCAGCTTTCTTTTCTCGGCAAAGGAACTATGCTGAATTCCAACGCTGTTCTCCTAAGTAATTCTGAAGGAGCAATTATTTTTGCTGATGACATTACAGTTGCGCTTGTAATGGTGCAAGCAGACAGCTCATCAGGAAAAGGAATACAAGTTAAAAGTGCTGGAGCAAAAGTTACAAACCTGAATCTTGGTGCTGACTTAAAACTTATTTTTGACAGCGAACAGTACGTATTTAATATTGAAAATCTAATAGTTAGCTCGGCAGCAACTCTTTCAACTGAAGGAAGTAGAGGTCTAGTATTTATTACTGAGCTTCTACAGGACAATCAAGATGCCTTACTAACACTAAATAATATAACTGCAAAGGTGCAGGAAGAAATTGAACTGTCTTTTAAAAATCAAATTGCTATGACAGACAGCGCAATATTCGAAGTTGTTGGTGGGCTCACATTTAATTTGACTGGTACAATGGATTTCAAAGGTCACCTTACTGCAAATATAAATTTGATGGGTGGTACAATGTGTGTCTTAGATAATTCTACAATTGATGGAGATATTAGTCACCTTGCAAATTCAGTGATATATATTGCTCCTGAAAGAATTCTTACCTACAAAGGTGAAAATAAGCTTGAGATCAACAACCTTGAACTTGCTCTGCAGGGCGGTGGTTATTTTTCAAGTCTGGAAAATAATTCAATCAGTCTGAACCAGAATGGAGGAATACTTAAGCTAGCAGATAATGCAACATCAATTTCTCATCTCCACATTGATCAAAACGTGCTTACTGCAGTACTGCAAATAACCCAGAATCAAAATTCTGTATGTTCTGGAGACCAAATTATACACGATTCATCAACAATCTTAGTTGAAAATCTTGATCACGAGGGTAGTTCAAATCTTCAGTTGGCTGACAACACTCTACTCAACATATCCAACTCAATTTCAGTTCCTCAGCAAAAATCCATGACAGTAAGTGGAGAAGAAGGAGAACTCTTATTTGGCGGGACACTAACTTTTGAAAATGATAGTCAGCTGGTCTTAGATTCATCAAATTCTCAAATCAGTGGGAGTTTTGACTTCAAAGAAAGCAATTTAATTGATGCACAAGAGGATACTAAAATTAAATCTTCAATTGGCAGGTGGAATAACAGCGAGATACAAGTGACTGCAGGGAAAATACTGGAGTTAAAAGATAATCACTGGTACACACAGGGGACCTTATCAAAAGCAGGAGGCTCAATGAATCTTGAAAATATGGTATGGAACCTGACTGACGATACCACTTATACAAGCGACACAGAGATCGAGATTAAAACACTTATATTGAATGATCATATTCTTGCTCTGGGATCAGCAGATAGTGATGTGACGGTGTCCGACAACATGACCTTCAACAATTCAAATGAACATTTAAGTTCAGGCTTGGCAGATATTACTCTTGAGGAAATTCTTAACATAGAAGATGGCGCAATCTCATCAACAGGAGGATTTGTTTCCCTTGAAAAAGGAGGTAACCAATCCGGAGGTGAACTGGACGTTACTTCAAGTTTTCTTAAACTTGGTGGCGATTATTTTAAATCTGGTGGTACTTTGACCTCCACAGAAAACGGAACGATTTTGGAACTTACAGATAACCTTACGTTAACCAGCGATACTTTATCGTATCTACTAGGTATTGCGTTGAATGACAATACTCTAACTCTTGGTTCTAAAACAACTGGGCTTACAATCGGAGGGCCAATTAACTTTGATCAAGCAGATGAACAAATTTTTGCAAATTCAGCAGATTTAAATCTAAAAGGACTTTTAAGTGTGGACGATGGTGGAATTATCTCAGATAATGCCTCCCTGAAATTTACAGGTGGTATAAATCAGACCGGAGGTCTGCTGAGACTAAATAACGCTCAATTAGAGTTAGGTGGGGATATTTTTAAAACGGGAGGGATTCTGCAAACCTTAGACGCTGAAACTACAATATTAGCTGACATGGAAATAACCAGTAATTCTGAAATTTCGGTTAAATCGATTAATCTTGGAGATAATACTCTTGAGCTGGGATCAGCCACAAGCGATTTGGCAGTCAGCGGGGATTTTTCATTAGTGGAGGCGAACGTTCATCTCAATACTGGGGATGCAGACTTTAGTGTTGGAGGCAATGTTAACCTTAACGAAGGTAAGCTTGAGTCAACAGAGGGAACAGTTCGTTTTACAAATACTACAGTTCAGTCCGAATCATTTGAGTTTAATCTTGCAGAAAGTATTTTTAGCCTTGGTGGTAACTATACAAAAACTGGTGGCAGCCTAGATAGTTCATCTGCCACTTTGAGTCTGAATGATAACACCACAATAGCTAGTGAAACAGCTATTGAATTTGATAAGTTGGAACTCAATGACTTTACACTTACCCTTGCTGATTCAAATACAGACCTGCAAATTTCTTCTGCTGTAATTGTGGATAATCCAAACGAGTTTATAGTTACAGGAGATGCAGATATAACAATGCTTTCTACTCTGAATATTAGTGCTGGTGGAGTTACATCTACTGGTGGTACACTTTCCTTTCTTGGTGGCGGTGAGTTGACTGGAACAGGCACAATAGATTTCACTGGTAGTACTTGGGTTACTGGGAGTTCTCTTTTCAAATTAGGTGGAACCTATGTATTTTATCAAACAAATTTGAAATTAGGAAAAGATACAACTTTGACTAGCGATCAACCTTTAAATATAGCATTGCTTGATTTAAATGGATTTATCCTTACTCTGGGAAGCGCAGAAAGCGATCTCACAGTGGAGGAAAGCTTAATAATTGATGAAAGCACTGAGGGAATTTCAACAGGAGAAGCTGATTTAATATTGAAAAGTGCTTTAATTATGAGTAATGGCTTGCTGCAAAGTGCAGGAGGAAGCATTAAATTCGCCAGTAATCAAACATCTATATTTAGCGCAGATGCCGTGATGATGCTTGATGATACTCTAATAACATCGGACAATAATAATGAGATTGCTATAATTGAAATTGATGGAGAACCTGATCTTAGTATGACTGATGAAAGTACTGTTTCGAACATAACACTTACTACATCAACAGATACAATTGGTTCAATTAGTACATCTGGAGGAGTTGAATGTCTTCAGAACTGCATAGGATTTATAGAAACAGGTGCCTATGGCTATAATATTCATGGTGTTTACAGATATGTTACAAGTGCAAACTGGTTACTTTCAGAGGCAGAAGGTGAACGAAAAACTGCTAATATGGAAGTTAAACTCCTTAGCAGACCATCAAGTGATGTACAGGTGGTATTAAGTAGCTCTGACTTAACGGAAGCAACACTTGATCAATATTCTTTAACTTTCACTCCAGCTAATTGGAACCGCAGTCAGGAAGTAACCATTACCGGTGAGGATGATTCGGTTGTCGATGGTGATGTAAGTGTACGAATTATTGGTTATACGGAGTCAGATGACACTAATTACGCTTCCACTTCAGCAAACAGGTTGCATGCTTTTAAATATACTTTTACCAATATCAACGATGACCTGCAGAAAGGTCTCAGTCCAATAGTACAAATTGGTGAAGACCAGAAAATAAATGAAAAGACAAGAGTGATTCTTGACGGTTCGGCTTCTTATGACCCTGACCCAACTGGACGTATCGTTTCATATAAATGGAATTATGTTGGCCAGCGAACTGATATTACAATTGAAAGGGAAAGTGAAAGTATATCATATTTCTCTGCTCCAGATATTTCTGAAGTTACTATTCTTCTGTTTAGTCTCGAAGTCGTTGATGATGACCTGATTGCAGCATACGGATCTACTTCCGTTACGGTCATGCCAATCGTTGAAATTAATGCTGTAGCAAATGTTACTGGCGCAATTGTACCAAAATATCCTGAGGGTAGTACTCTTGAAAATGTTACTTCTACAGATCCAGAAGTTGCTCAAGCCCATAAGCTTGTATCAGGGGAGACGGAACTTAATATTGACATGAAAACCGATGGTACTGGTTACAGCACAGTTAAAACTGAAGATGGAACTGAGTCTAAAGTAAATGTTCCTCTGGGTGCAGATTTTAATATGAACGATGATGCTTCAATCAGCATCTTACAGACGCTTTCTACGGGATCACAACTCTCTACAAATATTAGTTCAGTTGGTGAGGTCACAGTTGGTGTTGATTCCTCTGGAGCAGGACCAAATGTTAAAGCACCTAAAGGATCAGAAGTAGTAATTAGTGATAGTGGAATTTCTGAAATTTCTCAGCCGGCTACAACTGATGAATCGACGGGTATAAGCTCCCAGGTTACCAGTTTAATAAGTCCAGATGGTTCAGCAGTTATTGAAATTACTCTCAGTGGAGGTTCTGGAAGAACAACATCCAACGTGGATGAAGCTTCAGCAACCACCACATCAAGCTTAAGCACAGATTCAGGACTATCAGTTTCCATAAGTACTAGTAATGGAGTGACTGCCAACATGGCTGTTACAGGTGGAACTCTTGGAGCGAGTATTGGTACTGATGGTACATCTTCTACCAGTTACGAAACTTTGCCTGTAAATTCCTTACCAGTATTATCTACTTTCAGTTCATCTACGAATATGGATCTCCAAGTTAAGAGTGGAATGGTGGTAAGCACTATTTCAGCAGCGACAGCTGATGATGGAGTAAGCCGTAGCATAACCAGTACAATAACTAACTCAAATACTTCCGTTCAGGTACAGGGTTCTGGTATATCTGATAGTACTTTGGAGGCGGCAACAGGTTCGACCATAACAGTAAATAGTGATCGAGAAATTACATCCACATTTGCCCCTGATGAGAGTATCACTAGCACTGTTAGCATGAACAATGAGGGCCTGATGTATCCCGTATTAACGACTGTTTCAACTAATGAAAAATACGTTTTACCTGAAGTAGGTGCCGGAGGTACTGTAAGTCAGGAAGCTGATAAAATAACCCTCACGATACCTTTAAATACATCTAACAATTCAAGGACTCAGTCTAGAAGCAGGTCTACTATCAGGACTTCTCAACGTACAGGAGTTTTATCAGAATACTCAGTGACTGGAACTTGGGTTGGAGTTGACACATCTTTAGGAAAACCAGTATTTGTCCAGTCTACATCATCAGACGCATCCCTCTTAGTTTCAAATGAATATGACAATATAACTTCCGTAAGTTTGTCTCAGGGGACTGCTCAATACCGAATTGGAGATGATTTGCCATCTTCCTTAAGTCAAACATTAAATGTAAACAGTACCCCCGCTTCAGTTGCATTGAACGGATCTCGCAATCTTGTCGCACTTCCTGCATATTCATCAATTGCACCAGCAAGTTTTGGAAGCTTTTTCAGGGATTATAAAACTGTTTGGGTAAGACGAAATGGCGCATGGCAGTTTTATACAAGTGGTGAAGAAAGTACTATATATATAGAAAAAGGATATTCTGAATTAAGCTCTAACATTGAAGCTGGGGAAGGATTCTGGATTGAACTGAATTCTCCTGCAAATCCTACAAATTTTGAAATTGCCGATTATGGAGGATATTCTGCTTTACCCCAATTGAGCAGCATGACTTCTGAATGGAATTTACTTGGAACATCTAAAGAGATCACGGTTGTGGAAATAACTCAGGCTGGAAATTTTGACAAAACAAAAGAAGATGATTCCAATACTTTGGGATTTATAGATAACTCAGGAGGAAATGGACCTTCCTCAGGACTTAACTTTATGGAAGATGACTTCATTGTCTCCGGAAATCAAATAGGACAATTTAATGGTTTTGCTTTAGTGATGGCAATGTTACTGTTGTCATCTGCAAGCTTAATGTTCAGATTCAAACAAACAATGTTAATCAGCATTTCAAAATCACAGAAAATTTCCTCATGGCAATTGATGATTTTTTCTGCTGGAATGATAATGCTAGTCGTAGCATGCGCTCCACCACAAAGTGATTCAACTTCTGAAACTTATGATTATATGGGTTCATATGATAGAGTTCATTCAATTTGGACATGGGATGACGAGAATAGCAAATGGCTTGCATATTCCCCTAAATCATCTATTGCTGATGAATTGGAAGAACTTGGCTACACTACATTCAGCACAGTAGAAAAAGGCCAGGGATATTGGGTAAGACTTAGTGTCAGTGGCATTCCTACCAGCCTGTCACATTCAGAACCACCCGCAATTTAAACACCTAAAACAATACCGCCTCGGACTTATGGATGGGGTGGAAAAATGGATCAGTGCTACCTCCTTTCCAGAAAAAAATCGTACTAATTCTCACATTTAGTGTGGTTATTCATGGATCATTATTTGCTCAAAAAGAACCACCTCTAGTATTCACTGATAATGATGCTCGTGGTGGAATACTCACGGGAGACCTTATCTTTACCGTACCAAAAAAAAATCCATCAAAAATCAAAGATTATGTTATTTATTGGGGGAACAATCCTCATCAGCGACTTGGAATGTTTAGACCAATTACTAAACTGCCTTTAGCAGGGCCTGGGAGTAAAATCAGATTACAGTTCAATAAAACACGTGTTCCTCAAAGTGCAACTCATTTTTTACTATATGCACGTAGTGAATCTGGAAATGAAACAGAGATTTATAGTCTAAGGTTGATTGACAAAGGTGTTCCAAAGAATAAAGCCCAGGACATAATTTTTGAACAAACAGGAAAAGAGGGAAACAGGGTACATGGAGAAATTCGAATAACACGAGCATGGGATGAAAGAGACGTTACCCACTATGCAGTATACTGGGGAGAAGGACAGAATACTGTTCTACGAACTCAACCGGCTGTTATGGTAATTGAAAAACGTTCTTGGCTTGGCAGTCTGGGAGTCCAATTTATGGCGCCATGGAGGGGCTCTGCTTTGACTGAAGAAATTGATATTCTTTTACCTCCAGAGGCAACTCATTTAATTGTCTTCACAAGAAATAATGAAGGACAAATGAGTGAGGGTAAGTTCGTTAAACTAAAAGGAATGCAGGAAGAGAAAAAAACTGAAAATTTGAGATTAATCCTAGAAAAAAAATCCTCTGCACTCGGATTCATAAATGGTAACTTGAGATTAATACGTACGAAGTTTGAAGAAGATTTTAGTCATTTTTTGTTTTTTTGGGGTAAGGGAGAGCAAACACGTCTGGGAGAACATCCACCATTCGCTCAAATTGAAGTAAAAAAATTTAAAGATGGTTTGACCGATAAAGAAATACAGGTTTCAACAATCTCTCAAATGGATCAGGAAATTGACGTAAAAACTGAAGGTAAAGCAAGGCCAGAATTAAGGTATAAATTCCCTGAAAACACAATTTTTCCTAAAGGAGCAACCCATATTCTGGTTTACACTCAAAAAAAATTCTGGTTTCAGGATGACGCTGAAAGAAGATTGAAAGGACCAATTGCAAATGTTTCTGTCATGGATCCGGCAGGATCAAAGAAAAAAGAAAAAGTTTTGGTTAATATTAAAGAAGGACTAAAAAATTTCTCCTTATCAAAATTTAAAAAGCAAGAAGAAACATCTGCAGAAGAAATTGATAATTATGCAAGCATTATAAAGACTGAAGAGGAAAAAGAAGACAAAACTAGGGAGGGATCACAATGGAGAATTTCAGAATATCGTGGCCTTGGACTGGGGATGTCGTTTACTGGTCTTAACGGTATAGTTACATTTTATGACTACAATCTGGACTATGATTTACAGTTACACTATTCGGTGGAGCTGACAGGCTCACAGGTAAATAGTGCATTCAAAGCATTACGCTTGACAGAAGAAAGTACTGAAATGCAGAGTATTGCTGCAAGTGGCTCAGGTAACACCTTGGAAATAAACAGATCATTATTTTCTGCGACCTTGAGATGGTTTGTTGATGAGTCTCTTTTATGGGGGATTTCAGATGGAATTTTTTATGGTGCAGGTGTTGGCCTTGGATATGCAACATTAAAATATCAAGGTAAAGATACTGCGGCTGTAGCAACTATTTCAGGTGATTCTGAGACTTATGATTCAATCGCAACTGAATATAATCATTCTACAATTGGATATGGACTTTTTGCAGTACTTGACGGTGGCTGGCAAGGAAAGGAGAATTACTACTTCCAATTCTCTCTTCAGCCATCGTTTTATGTCGTTTACCAAGATGGCTATGAGGAAACTAGTATTCCAGAAAATCCAAACCAGCGTTCAGCAGTTACAGACCGATGGGATAAAGCAAAAGATTTGACACGAATATTATTAGGATTTGGTATATTTTTTTGAATATAATGACTCAAAATTTAGTCAAAATAGTTAAGAAAACATTAATTTTTTTTGTCATTTGCCTAGCTGTTCTTCCTTATTTTCTTTTAGCAGAAGAAAAGACGTTAGATCATCAGACAACTGCTGTTCGTTATGTTTTTACGGCAAGTGTAGAACGTGAAATACACCCTTGGCTCCAGGAGGAGGTTGCAAATATTTGGTTTGATAGTAATATTCCAAAATCATGTCATATTTGTGACAATGTCTATCGATATCCAGTGGATAATGGTTCTGTTGTAACTCGAGGAGTACAAAATCTTACTAATAGAAAAAGGCTGGCAGCAATCCTAGAAGTAAACGATTTTTTAACAGTAAAAATAAGACAATCTGGAGAAGTTATAAGCGTTGAGGCTGCACTTCACAATCTTGAACAGGAGGAACCGCTATGGGCAAAAGTTTTTGAATGGTCAAGGCCTTGGTGGTAAAACTATTTTTAATCGTAATTTGTTTGCGGGACTAAATTGCTAAAAGTTTTATCAGATAAAAAAAATAAATATATTTTGGGAATCATTTTTAATAATATTAAGCTTATTCTTTTAATATTATCTCATATCAGCTTGCCTCTGGCAAAATTTTCAGCCTTTTTTTCGTAGGATATAATCCTGGGTTTGGTATCTGTCGTACATTTATATAACGTCGATTACCAGTTAGAGAATAACTTTGAATTTCATAACTGCGATCTTTATAGTCAAAAAAAGCTTCTTCCTGAATTGACTCCTTAACTTTTGATTTCAGCTCTATCTCCAATCCATGGTGCAGGCCGAATAATCCAAAAATCCGTACCGGCATAACCTGCTCTGTAAAATTTATCATTAACGAAAATTGTAATAATATTTATTATTACCTATGAAGAGATTGAGTATTACCATCTCAAAATCTTTTAAAAGGATCGTTTGTTACAGTTAATTCATATGCAATTTTGCGATTTTATAATACAAGAACCATGCAACATACCTTTTTAAGACAAGAACATTACAGAATATTTGTTAAAATGTCAATAAAAAAAGTAATTTCTTAACTAATTGTTATTTATGTTTGTTTTTTATTTAATTTCTATTCCTTATCAAAAAATTAATTTACAAATAGAATTTTATTTTATGTAATTCCTTTACTGTTCAAAACTGCTTTATTAAGGAAAAACATTAGGTGATTGCAAGCAATACTTTTATAGTTTAAGATTATTTGTTTTAAAGCCTTTAGAAAAAAATATAAATGAATAAAAATTACCATTTTACCAGTAGGTTCGCTGTTCTGCTGATTATTTGTATGGGATTGATATTGTCTTATGTATGGATTAACTATGATGATATTAAATCTGAGCAAAGAGATCGTCAGATTTGGCATATGAATCATAAATTTTAGAATTCATGAAATTAAATTAGCTCATAAAAAAATTAAATGGAAATAAGGCTTAAAAAAGTAACTCTTGAGCAAACTAAGACTCCTCCTGAAACGCTTTCTGGAGTTGTATTTGGAACTGTATTTTCAGATCATATGTTCAGCATGGAGTGGGGAGAAGGGAAAGGATGGCATAGTGCGCAAATCAAACCATATGGGGCACTTAGGCTGGAACCATCTTCCATGGTTTTGCACTATGCTCAAATGTCTTTTGAAGGATTAAAAGCATACAAAATAGAGTCAGGAAAGCATGCACTTTTTCGTCCACGAGAAAATTTTGAAAGGATGAACCGTACTGCTCAACGTATGTGTCTTCCTGAACTGGATACTGAAGAAGTTTTGGATGCTCTAAAACAACTGTTGCGCTTGGACTCTAGATGGATTCCAGATGAAGATGGAACTTCCTTGTATATTCGCCCAGTAATTTTGGCGACAGAAGAGGCTATTGGGCTAAAAGTTTCATCAAAATATCTATTTTTTATTATTCTCAGTCCTGTTGGACCATATTATTCCCAAGGATTTAATCCTGTTAATATTATGGTTTCAGAAAAATATATCCGAGCTGTCCCTGGAGGGATAGGATTTGCCAAAACTGGAGGCAATTATGCAGCCAGCAACTTGGCAGAAAAAGAAGCAAAAGAATTGGGTTATAGCCAAGTCCTCTGGCTTGATGCATTGGAGCGCCGTTATATTGAAGAGGTAGGATCAATGAACATCTTTTTTGTTATTAATGACTGCGTAGTTACTCCGATGTTAACAGGATCAATCTTGCCCGGAATTACTCGTAAGTCTGTCATTGAACTTGGTAAACATTGGGGACTAAATGTTGAAGAAAGGCGAGTCACTATAGATGAGGTGCTCAAGGGTTTAGAAAATGGATCGGTCACAGAAGTTTTTGGTGCTGGCACTGCTGCAGTTATTTCTCCTGTTGGTATGCTAGCATATAAGGGTCAAGATTTTCAGGTTGGAAAAGGTGAAACGGGACCGGTAGCTATTCGTTTTTATAAACACCTCACAGGCATTCAATATGGAAAAAAATCGGATCCTTTTGGCTGGCTGGAGCTTATTTAAAACATTCATAAAAATCTGTATAGTTAACTCTTACATTCGCATTACAAATCTTATCTAAATGCTTTTAATTTTTTTACTTAGTTAATAAATCTTAAAGAATTATACTTAACTTCACATAAAGATTAGCTTGAAATCAAAAGATAAACTAAAAAAAACATTTGATATTCATCTTTAAAATAATTAATAGCCCTTTCGATAAAGGAAGTAAATCACACCTTAAATGAAAAAATGCAATTAATTAAAAAAATGCTTAAAAACTACCTTACCATTCTTCAAAATCTTCGTGAAAATCATTCTTTGCTGTTTGTAATGCACGTATTTTTTGTGGGAGGTGCAGTTTTGACTTTTCTGCTGGTTTTTTTAACAGCTGTTTTTTAGGCTTTTATGGAAATTTTAATTAACTTTTTTCCTGGTTATTAAATCGTTTATTATGTCCATGTGTATAAAAGCAGGTCTTTAGTAGCTATTAATTTATTTTGCTATAGGTGAATGCTTTATAACGTATTGTTGAAAACTGGATAATTTATCCTGTTTTTTTCCTGAAGATCGTGATGTAGAAGACCATGATGTCCAAAACATTAAATTATCTCCTCCAAATAAATCACATTCTTCTGCAGTTAGAATCCCGTTACTGTCATTATCCAGCGAGCTAATTGTGCATTCTGGGGTATCGGATAAGATGTCAAATACATTACCCCCTTTTTCAGTCGTATGGAATAATCCTAACTGATGACCCATTTCATGGGCTGCTGTTTCTCCTAGTAGCTGTGCATCCACCACAGTACCTGACGCATGTGCAGAGAGACTTACTAGAACTCCATTCCAAGAATTAACCTCCCCCATTGATCCCGGCATCCCGGCAGCATTCCCGAGTATACCAGATCCAATTCCAGAATAATCCTCAATGAAAAATATATTTACTGCATCTGAACTACCCTGTTTTACTAGAGCTGATGTTGTTGTGTTAGTGAAGGTTGGTGAAACTGAGCTGTATTCACCTTCAGTAATTGTAATAGTGTTGTTGATTGTTATTTTAACTCCGTTTTCAAGGTAAATATCAGACAAGATAGTCAGCGCGTCTAAAATATTTTCCGCAGACCATGTTGTCCCAGTGATAAAGGGCTGAACTTCAATTGTTGCTTCTAAAGGAATAACTCCTTTGCGTAGGGCGAGTTTTACACGGTCGTTATTATATGCAGTGAAAGTCCATTTTCCTGTTTTTGCACTGAAGCTAGGAGATTGAGGAATTAGTACATTTGCGTATCCGTACTTGGTTACACTGCTGCCGGAACTTCCACTTGCATCAAGATATAAATTTGGTGTTGATGAATAGCTTAAAATATCTATTCCATCAGGGTCAGTTAATGACTTAAATACAACAGAGTTATTGTTATCAAGGAAGACGGAAAGTAAAAATGATATACTATTTTCTGGTACCACAAAGGAACCTGAAAGTCCGTCACTGCCTGATGTTTGTGCAATTTCGGAAACTGTAAAATTATCACTGCTTTCGGAAGAGCTAGAATTTTTTTTTGCGCAGCTTAATGTCAGTAAAATTGCTGACAAGATGAGTGAAAACCTTAAGAATATACTCTCTGCTTTCATGATTATAAAAACCTTTATTTTTTTAACTTTAGTATGGTGAGTAATTTCTATTAGACTGATCCCATTTTTTTTGCGTAGTCTTTTATTTGGGATAATGATAGATCCACCTTGCACTAATCCAAATGCACTAAATGATGTTAATTGTTTTAAAACGACATAGTTTTCGACAATTAACTTTCCCTCTTAAATTTTTTGATTTTTTTAGGGACTTTTAATTGTAGCATGAAAAATAATGAATCTTTATAAACTAGGTGAGATATTAGTTGTTTAAGAACCAGCAGTTTGAATGTTGGCTAGGAAAAATTAATTGAAATGAAGTATTTATAAATTCCAACAGAACAATCAACTAAAGCAAAGAAATACTTTCATGTCTGATATGGTAAACATTGAATTAATACTTTTTATAACTCAATACAAATTGAAACCAAAATAATAACAATTAATAAGCATTAGTTCCAAAAAAACCTCTGTAAAAGGTAAGAAACAAAATTTTAATATCGAACCAGATTGACCAGCGTTCTATATAATACAAGTCAAATTCAATACGTTTTTCAAGTGATGTATTTCCTCTCCATCCATTTATTTGTGCCCATCCTGTTATCCCTGCTTTGACCTTATGCCGTAACATATAATTTGGTATCTGACTTTTAAACTGCTCAATGAACACAGGCCTTTCAGGCCGGGGTCCAACTAGACTCATTTCTCCTTTGAATACATTGAAAAGTTGTGGAAGTTCATCCAGGCTATATTTTCTTAGGACGGTACCTACTTTTGTTCGGCGATTATCGTTTTCACTGGCCCATACGGCACCGGTCTCAGATTCTGCATCATAATGCATGGATCGAAATTTTAAAGCATTAAAAGTACGTCCATCAAGCCCCATACGTTCTTGGCCGTATAGAGATGGACCTGAAGATGTTATTTTTATTACTATTGCAATGATCAACATTAGGGGAGCAAAAAGAACTAAAGCAATCAATGCTCCAACAATGTCAATTATTCTTTTTGAAACCTGATTCCAGCCAGTCATGGGGCTTTGAACAACTGTGACAATTGGCATGTCATCAAAAGATTCAACTTCGGTATTTAATGTTCGGAAAGTACCCAAATCTGGCATTATCCTGACATCAACCCACTGTTCGGAAAGAATTTCCTTGAGTTCTTGTAAGAACTGCTGTTCGTGTGGAGACAGTGCAATAAAGACCTGATCTATTTTATGTGTCTGAATAATTAGGCTTAGTTTATCAATTCCACCCAGTCTTGGAATATTTGCTGGAATATTTGATTTGATTTTGCTTCCTGTTTCAATCACCCCTCTAAGTTCTATTCCCCATGTTTTTAAACGTTCAAGTCTGTCAATAAATTTACATGCGGAGTCTCCTTCTCCAATTATAAGTATATTTTCAATATATTTACCTTTTTTATGGAGCCATTCTAGCCACCATCTTGTCAAAAACCTTGACAAAAATAGTAAATTTAAAAAGCAGATTAGAAAATATATTGTATGAACACGCGAATATGAAAAATTTCGATAGAAAAAGGCAGTTACTAATGTAAGTAGGAAAAGCGTTAAGGTTCCACGCAATAGACTATAAATTTCATGACGTAGGTGTATTGCTTTGTGCATTTTGTATACACCTATGAAGGAAAATACAAAACCTGATAAAATGGTAACAAAAAATGCTGCCTTTAAATATTCATGATGTTCTGGAATCAGTACTGCGGCCGGAAAATCAACCCAAATAAAACGAAGCAGATATGCCAGCTCCCATGCAGCAAAAGCAAGAGACATGTCTAACAAACGGAGTATTGTAGAAAAAATTTGTGTATGTCTTTTTATCATTTTCGAATTGCTTAACAAAAAAATATTGACTATTAACTGAAAAAAAAAAATTAAAAATGCTATAATTTATTCATGCTAGATTTTCATCCAAACAACATACGTCTTCTTGTTTTTGACATTGACAGCCTTACTGTTGGTTTCGATCAAGAAAGTTGGGATAATTTTCGAAAATTATTGCACGTTCTCGACGATCGTGACTTTGAAATAGTATTAATCTCAGAATCTATCGAGTACTCAGACTGGAAATCATATTCAAAACTTTCTGTTCTAGAATTTAACACAATTGAAGCCCTTCAAAAAAACAACTCCCTCACAGAAAATGATGTTTTCTGGTTTACTGAACTGCCGGAACTTCAATCAAAATTATCTGAAACTACCCGGAACTTTGCAGGTAGTAATAAAAACACAAATCATAACGGCGGAATGCAGTTTCAGTATCTTCAAGATATTCTTCATATTTTTCATCCAAGTAAAATTACTGCGGCTGATTTGTCAGCTGAAATTTCCAAACTTAAGCTTGAATCGCCACAACTCCCTTTGATAGTTGGGGTTGGAGGTCCAGATGAGTGTGGTCATATTTTTTTTGTAAGTGAAATGACAGAAGCCCTAGAAGACCAAGAAATACTTGTTTCTGGACTTGATCTGTCTCAAGTCCTGGGATCAGAATTTCAAAAGCAGAATATATCAAGTAATAAATCAACATCAACTTTGTGGCGATCTAAAGAAATACAAAAATGGATAGTTGAAGACGTGTTGCTTCCCTATAGCAAGGGAAAAAAAGTATATTTTGATAAACTCCCTGAAATGATACATAATTTTGAAATTACAACGGCGCCTTTTTTTCTTGCCCCAGAAATGATTCTGTTTGTGTGGGGTACAACAGTATTCATCCCGGAAATGAAAAATCTTATTGATTTACGAGTATTGCTTGAACTTTCTGAAAAAACTGCTGCTGCCCGCATGTTTTCTCTGGATGAACGTGAAAATTTTGACCAGTCATTCGTCGAAACTTATTTGAAAAAAGAAGGCAAATATTATGCAGATTACCTAGATAATTTTAAGGTGCATGACCAAATTGATTATTGTATTGATTTTAATAATTTCAATGCGTTCCGCATGAAATAAACTAACTAACTGTTTTCAAAACGACTTAGATCATCCATTATTTTTTTCTCCTCATCAGATGTGAGTCTGATCATTTCTTTTTTTGGTTTTTCTACCCATTTTTTTGACCTGTAAAGCATCCATAAGAAGGCTGTTATTATGGTAAGTCCAGGCAATAGCCATAACACCATGTTGAAACCTGAAACTGGAGGTGTACGCAAAATCCATTCTCCATATCTCTCAACGAAATATGCCTTTATTTCTTTATCAGATTTACCCTTTTTCATTAGTTCACGAATTTTGCTTTTGATGCTATTAGAAAATCCTGCATCAGAATCTTTAACAGATAGTCCCTGACATGTAGGACAACGCAGTTCGTTGGAAAGTTTCTTATATCTATCCTCGGATTGTTTGTTTTCTAATGAAAAAATTGTAGTAGGAATTACACATGTAGTTATTAAAATTGTTAACCCCAAAAAAAATCTAATTCCTATGAAATTTGAGTGTTTTTTAACAGTGTTGTGATGAAAAATAAAATTGATGAAATTCATTTTTATTTAATTTATGTTTTATTTCTTTTTTTCTTGATAAGCATCTTACCTTTCTGTCAAAAAGGTTTCAATTTAAAACAAAAAATTCTTGAAATTTGAATTTTAAATAACCATATAATAATATAGATTTTTATTTATATTTGTCTAAATAGAAGAAATAATTATCTTGTTTAAAATACGTTTTACGTATTTAATACTTTTCATAGAATATTTTTTGTTTTCAAAAAATCTATCGTTGCCATAATAAAATAATAAGAGTAAAAATTGTTTGGAAAAGACAAAAAAACACCATCTGTAAATTCAGCTCCTACTTATATTGGTCGTGGTATGCGAATTGAGGGGAAAATTTTTGGAATGCGACCCATCTGGATTGATGGCGAAGTGCATGGTACAATAGACAGTATAAGTGAAGTTATTATTGGAGAATTTGCCAAAGTAGATGCCACCATTAGAGCATCTACTATTAAAGTAAATGGATCAGTTGAAGGAGAATTGTTTGCTTCCAACAGTATTGAAATAATGGCAAAAGGACGAGTAACTGGAAATATAACTAATCTAGCAGGTTCACTTGTTATTCAGACTGGAGGAATTCTTGAGGGGCAATGTCTAACTGCAACAGAAGAGAAAATGAAAAAACTTCTTCCTGAACAGATCCCCAAATTACTTCCAGATGATAGCTCTATTCCATCAAAAGCAACGGAGTCTTCGCAAAATAAAGAAGATATAAAATCCGAAGAGAAAGTGGAAATATCTAAAGAAGAAGCATTAAAATTTTAAATTACAGTAAGTGAGAAACTACTAAATTAATTTAGACTGGATTAAAATTTACCGGATTTACCCCTGTTGTTGGCAATTACGCCAGTAGGTCGAAATGCAGGGATCATTTTTCTGGCACTTTCAGGTATCAAAATTGGTTTCCCAGGAACTATTAGCGAGAAAGACTTGCGATCTACGCTAAAGTGCACTGATTGCACAGAATCCTTTATTGCAGTCACGTTGAGGTTTAAATTTGCCCAGTTCCCTTGAATCTCAACCTGTTTACCAGTTTTAAGAAGCATTTCTTCTTCTGGGGCCCCCTTTTCAAATGTAAATATTTGCCTAAATTGATTTAATAATTCAGTAAAATTTAAACCAACTTCTCTTTTAATATAAACTTTTAGAACAGGAGACCTCATCAACTTGCCAGGATGCATTGTGAGTGAGCTTAATATTTCATCATGGAATGCAATGCGGCATCGGAATCTTCCACCCACTTGGCTGTTCTGCTCATCAATGTAAATGGTAGTATCAGCGTTTGATTGAGTACTGTTTATTACCAAATCATTCCAAAAAAATCTTGTTTCAAGAGAAGGAGTCAGAAATTGAACTTTCATTACGTCAACCTTTAGTGTGTGACCTGCTTTGAATACCTGAAGAATTGGTCTTAAACTTGAGGGTGAATGAGCGATATAAGCTGCAATTTTCTGTAGGTTTAGTGGCCATAAGCCAATTTCCAATGTACTTCGGCATTCCTTGCTGGCTTGCATTAAAGTATTAAATCCACGTCTTATGGAACTTGAAGATCCAATTAATATTATTTTTTTCCATCCTGACCATATATCTCTTTCGACAAGTTTTTCTAGTGGTGTGTCACTGTCTGTGAAGAAAAATTCATTTGGAACCAGATGTTCCATGATTCCAAGACCATGCCTTTTCCAAAACATTGAAATTGCTGGTTTAGAATAACTGTCAAGAATCAAGTGCATTGGATGTTTCATTAAAAAACCTTACTAAGTAAGTTAAACTGTATTTGCCTATTTATTTCTATTTAATTTTCTCTTAGATTTTCGAGTGCATGCTGTGTTTGAGACAATAAATCTTTCCTAGATCCATCGTTACGTAATACAACATCAGCGTAAGCTATTTTTTCTTTTGCAGTGAGTTGGGATTCAAGTCTCGATATTGCTTCAGATTCACTCAAGCCATCACGTTTCTGTAACCTTCGACTTGCTTCAGCCTTCTCCAAAGTTACTACCCAAATATGTTGGCACATGTTAAACCAGTTTGCTTCAATTAATAAAGCTGCTTCCAAGAACACTATCCCTGTTTGGTCCATTGAGGATATTGATTTAAATTCTTTCATAACCATTTCAGCAATTATTGGATGAGAAATTTCATTTAGAACCTGTAGCTTATTAGGATCAGAAAAGACAATTCCTCCCAATATAAGTCTATTTACTGTTTTGTCTTTGTTTAATATGCCTTCTCCAAATTTATCCACAACTTTTTTATATCCCTGATTACCTGGCTCCAGAACTTTGTGTCCTAGTTTATCTGCATCAATAACAGGATATCCTTGATATCGCAGATACTGTATTACTGTACTTTTACCTGAAGCAATGCCACCTGTAAGTCCAATCAAAATTGGTTCTTTTTCCACGGTCTAATGATACTTTTTTACAAATTACTTATTTTGACGATTGACTTTAAACTGAAGTGCTTATAATGAATTTTTGCATAGAGTTATAATAGTGTCATAACAAGACTCGAAATGATAACAAAATAATTAAAAAAGAATTGACTATTTGAATCATTAATATGAGATTCATATTTTGAAAACTTATTAATGGGAAAATAAGTGGACTGTAAAATTACTAATTTAAAAATTATTTAGGATGACATTGCCGGTTACGATTATTTTATGAGACTAATTTGTAAACAATCATGAAAGTACTTTTTTTTTAATTTATTTTGAAAATTATATGAACTATCCAATTTTTCTCAAAAATTTTATCCTAAAGCATTTCCCAATCTTGTTGGGACTAATGTCAGTATTTTGTATAAATTCGGCTTTTTCAAATGTAACTAAAACTGCAACCTTGCTTGAATTTAAAGGTCCTATAGGGCCACCTTCTGTAAGTTTTATTGAAAGTGCCATTAAACATGCTACGAGTAATCAATCAACCCTCTTGATCTTGCAACTAGACACTCCTGGAGGTCTGGATACTTCCATGCGAAAAATAATTCAGATTTTAATGACTTCTTCTTTACCTGTTGTAACTTTTGTATCACCAAGTGGGGCTCGAGCAGCAAGTGCAGGGACATATATTCTTTACGCCAGCCATGTTGCCGCCATGGCTCCTGGGACTAACCTTGGTGCTGCAACTCCAATTCAATTTAGCGGTAGATCTAATCAAGGAAAAAATGGATCTGATGAAGAAAATTTATTTTCTTCTGGAGAATCAGACATGAAGAGCAAAATAATCAATGATGCTGAGGCATACCTTAGAAGCTTAGCACAGTTAAGAGGTAGAAATGTTGAGTGGGTCGCATCAGCCGTCCGCAAAGGAGAAAGTCTATCTGCTGAGGAAGCCCTTCAGAAAAACGTAATCGATATCGTAGCTAATAATGTTCCTGATTTGCTAGCCCAAATTGACGGAAAGGAAATAAAGCTTATCAATCAAACTCAGGTACTCCAAACTTTGGGTTTAACAATTAAAAAAATAGAGCCAGATTGGCATACACAGCTGTTATCATTTATCACAAATCCGAATGTTGCCTACATCCTAATGCTTATCGGTATTTACGGACTTATATTTGAGTTTGCAGCTCCAGGAACTTTGATTCCTGGTATTGTTGGGATTATTTCTCTTATGCTTTCTCTTTACGCATTCCAGGTGCTTCCAATTAGTTATGCTGGATTTGCCCTTATGCTATTTGGACTGGCTCTGATGATTACCGAGGCATTCGTTCCCAGTTTTGGAATACTTGGAATAGGAGGTGGATTGGCTTTCATTATTGGTTCAATCTTTTTGATAGATACTTCTGCACCAGGATATGGAATTTCACCTGCTCTCGTTGGGACTCTGGGCTTAATGAATTTAGCTTTTTTTGCATTTGTTCTGGGGTCAGTAATTAAGGCCCGTAAACGTCCTGTTGTGACAGGCTCTTCTATAATGGTGGGAACAAAAGCTTTTGCGCTGGAGAATTTTAATTCTGAAGGTAAAGTCAAAACCAGAGGTGAAATTTGGAAGGCACGATCAACAGTACCTGTTAAGTCAGAGCAGGAATTGAAAATAATCAGCACCGATGGTTTGGTGCTTCTTGTAACCCCATTAAATACCCAGGAGGAGAAATGATTTTAGATGCATTTACCTTTGTTATACCATTGGTTTTACTGATTGTCTTGCTTGTAAGTATGCTCAAAATACTTCGTGAATATGAGCGCGGCGTAGTTTTCATGCTTGGACGTTTCTGGTCTGTAAAAGGTCCTGGACTCATTATTATTATTCCAATCTTGCAGGAAATGACACGCGTTGATCTTCGGACTATTGTGCTTGACGTTCCAACTCAGGATGTAATTTCTCGTGACAATGTTTCTGTCAAGGTCAATGCGGTTGTCTACATGCGTGTTGTTGACCCTGAAAAAGCAATTATTCAGGTTGAAAATTATTTTGAAGCAACTAGCCAGCTTGCTCAAACCACGTTACGCTCTGTTCTGGGTCAGCATGAACTGGATGAAATGCTGTCGGGACGTGAGAAACTAAGTACAAATATCCAGGACATTCTTGATCAACAAACTGACGGTTGGGGTATAAAAGTTTCTAATGTAGAGATGAAACAGGTTGATCTAGACGAAAGCATGATACGAGCGATAGCACGTCAGGCTGAAGCAGAGCGAGAGCGTCGCGCAAAGGTGATCCATGCAGAAGGAGAACTTCAAGCATCAAGCAAATTACTTGAATCGGCACAGACACTCGCTAAACAATCAGAGTCGATGCAATTGCGCTATCTTCAGACCTTAACTGAAATCACCTCAGATAAAACAAATACAATAGTCTTTCCACTGCCTATGGACTTGGTGGAGCCTTTTCTGAAAAATATAAGAAACAATAATAAGAGTTAAGAATTTGTAAGAAATGTTGTTGATTTAATTTTTAGATTGAACAGTTAGAAGATATTTTAAGTCCACTTTGTAAAGATGAAAATTTTTTAGATAAATATCAAAATGATTTATAATCCTGAATTTAATTTGTCTTCCTTGATCAGTGAATTGATCAAAGTATTCAGTAATCATAATTATAAGCAACTGGAAGAAAGATTAAAAAAATTTGCAGAGGGAAACCATGTGATTTCGCCCAATAAAGAAATGATAAGAAAAGATTCCATTCCTAATTTAGAGTACTCATTGGAAAACATAAAAGGTGAGATGGTTTCATTTTATGATGATATCGTTAAGTTGTCTGAGTATGTTAGCTGGTGTAAAGCATCAAGGGGCGTTCCTGAATTTTTTGAAGGAGGTTACTCTTCTTCAGTAGTTATTGGTGATTCTGGATTAGTTTCTTCAACAAATATTCGCATGGGTTTTTATTTACAAAATCAAAATATTGATTATCCCCCCCATGCGCATGAAGCAGAGGAATTTTATCTTATTTTAAGCGGTATTGGATCATGGCAGATTAGTAATATTTGGTATGATGCAATACCAGGAAAAATATTCCATCACCAGCCCGGAGTTTCTCATAGAATGATTACTAAATCAGAACCCTTATTTGCAATTTGGATTTGGACAGGTTTGATTGAAGGACGTTACTGGTTTGTGGGCCATGAAGAAATAGATTGTCCTGGCATTTTATAAAATAAGTCCAAAAGTAATTAAAGAACTCAAAAAGTTCTAGCGTTCAACAAGAAAAATGAATTGATTCATTTTAGCACCTATCTTTTTTAGTCTTCCTATCCACCAGCAGGTTTATTCTGCAATAGCTAGCAAATTATAGTTCACATTATTTTTCCCTTTGATGTATATCTATAAATTGAGTTGTCAGAAGTAGTGCAGTGGAAATGAAAACCATTATTGTTGAAATGGCAGCTATGGTTGGATCGATGAAATCTCGAAGTGCACTGAACATTTGCTTGGTTAAAGTTGAATTTACTCCACCTGAAATGAAGATTGAAATGATAACCTCGTCAAATGAAGTAAGAAATGACAGCAGTGCAGCAGTTAGGATGGAGAAACGTATTTGTGGTAGTGTGATCAGAAAAAAGGCTTTCAACCGACTTGCACCCAGACTCCTAGCAACCCTTTCTTGGTTGAGGTCGTATGTTCTAAGAGCTGCTGTAATGATTATCATTACAAGTGGAGTTGCAAGAGAAGTATGAGCTAGTACCAAACCACCAATACTATTGTTAAGACCAACTCTCCCAAAAACATAAAAGGTCCCAATGGCAATTAAAATCACTGGTACAATCATTGGAGTAATCAGGAAAACAAAAATAGCTTTTGATGCAGGATGTCCTGATACATATAGAGCATAAGCCGCCATAGTCCCCAAAGGTGTTGACAATAACATTGTCAACATTCCTATATGTAAAGATGTTATAGTACTTTGCATCCATTTTGCCGAACCAAAATATTCTTCATACCAGCGCAGAGACCAGTTACTTGGTGGAAACTCAAGATACTGTGAATCAGAAAATGACATTGGAACAACAATTACTGAGGGTATTACTAGTAGCAACATTATGACTAAAGCAACAATATAAAGCCATAACCGGTCTGCATGTGTTATCTGAGTTTCAGATGCTGGTTTTTTCCAAAACCCCATTCAGCTTCTCCCAAAAAGTACATTATCAAGTTTGAGTATACGTCCGGCTATAAAAAGAATTACTAGAGTTGCAAGAAGTAGTACCACTCCCAGTGCACTTGCTGCACCCCAGTTGAACTGATTTTCTAGGATAGCAGTAATTTGTGTTGCAACCATAACAACACGTCCTCCCCCAAGAACTGCGGGTGTGACGTAAAATCCGAGGCAAAGAACAAATACAATAAGCGAACCGGCAACCATACCGGGAAGTGACATAGGAAAGAAGATTTTCCAAAATGCATGTACTGGTTTTGCTCCTAAATTTGCGGCAGCTTGCATCATTTCGGGTTCAATACGGCGCATAGCTCCATATAGAGGGAGAACGAGAAAAGGCAGCATAATATGAGCCATGCCTATCAAAGTACCGGTCATGTTGTGAACAAGTTTTATAGGAGTCTCCCATAGTCCGATCTGCATCGCAAATTCATTCAAGAGTCCTTTTTTTTGAAGTAATACTAGCCATGCGTAAGTCCTAACCAAAAGTGATGTCCAAAATGGCAGTAGGACTGTCAACATAAAAAACCCGGCAAATCTTTGGGGTAACTGAGATAGAAAATAAGCAAGTGGATAGCCTATAAGAATGCAAACCAGTGTTGTTAGAATACTGACCTCAAATGTTATAATATATACACGGAAGTATGATTTGTATTCGATCATCCTCTGATAGTTTTCTAATGAAAATTCTCCTCCTTTGCCAATAAATGAAAGATAAAATAACCATCCTAGAGGAATCATAATGATTGCAATTATTGTTAGTATGGATGGAGTTGCTAAACCCAAGAGCATCCACTGCTCCTTTAATTTCTGGAGCCTTAATTTCTGATTATTCCTTTTAATTTCCTGTACCAAAATACTATTTGACTTCAGTTAGAATTTTCAGGGATGATGATTACCTCACTTCTCTTCAGTCCAATTTTAAGACTTTCCCCTGGCCTCATATTATCTCTGGACCCTGATGAATCTGTGCTGAATCTTATTGAGAGACTATGTTGATCGCTTAATGCAATGAGGGCAAAAGCTGTTTCACCCTGATATACAAATTCTTTAATTACACCTTCAAAAATGATATTTTGATCTGAATCTAAATTATTTTTCTCGACCAGAAAGAGTCGTTCAGGTCGAATCACAAGTAGCCATTCTTCTTGAGAAGAATTTGAATATCCTGATGAAATAAGAATATCTTGGAAGAAAAGATCTCCTGATGTTTTTTTTTTCACAGGTAGCATGGTTGATTCTCCAATGAAATCTGCTACGAACGAATTTGCTGGTTTATTGTATATAAACTCAGGTGAGTCTATCTGTTCAAACTTTCCTTCATTGATTACTGCTATGCGGTCAGACATTGTCAATGCCTCCCGCTGGTCGTGAGTTACATAAACTGTAGTAACACCAAGTTTTCGATGAAGTTGTTTTAACTCAATCTGCATTTGCTCACGAAGTTTTTTATCCAGCGCAGATAAAGGTTCATCCATAAGGAGGATTCTTGGGCTGAAAACAAAAGCACGGGCAAGAGCAACTCTCTGCTTTTGACCACCGGAGAGTTGATCAATTCTCCGGTCACCTAAATTTAATAGTTGGACAGTAGATAGAGCTTCGTCAACACGTTGCTGGCATTCTTTTGATCCAATTTTTCTAAGTTTAAGTGGAAACCCAATATTTTCAGCAACTGTCATGTGCGGAAAAAGAGCATAGTTTTGAAAAACCATACCCACTTCACGTTTATGGGGGGGGGCAAGAATCATTTCAGAATCACCAAACCTTATGCTTCCAGAATCAGGTCGATTGAAACCTGCTATGGCCATTAGTAGAGTGGTTTTTCCAGATCCTGAAGGTCCAAGAAGAGTCAGAAACTCACCGCTACTTACATCTAAATCTATTGAATTCAGTGCGTAAAGTGAGCCATATCTTTTTGTGAGTCCCCTTATGGAAATGGGTAAAGCCTTTGAGTATTCAACCACATTATTTTTATCTTGCATTAACAAGATTTTATTTTGACAGCTAAATCTAATTGCCGGGCAAGATTAATCTGCCCGGCTAGATTAAGCATTTATTCACTCATTAGTTCCATGTATAGCTCAATGGCCTCTGTACGGTTTTTTGCATAAAAGTCTAGGCTAACAGGCAGCATAAGAGGCACATTTTTAGGATGAGAAGGCAGGGATTCAATCAAGGCTTTAGGAGCTGTTGTAATTTCATAGGCCTTTTTGTTGGTGGGCCCATAGGTGATGTAAAAAGGTAGATTAGCCTGGTATTCAGGCTTTGAAACTTCTGCAAGAAATTTCATAGCGGTTGTTTTGTTAGGTGCACCTTTTGGCATTGCAAAGCAATCATAATCTAGTAGTGCCTGATTGAATGTGTACCCAACTTTGGCGCCGTCTTTCTTGGCATTGTCGAAGCGTCCATTCCAGCCTGTTGTCATGTCAACTTCAGCATCCTTCATTAGTTGAGCCTGCTGAGCCCCAGACCCCCAGAAAACTGAAATGTGTGGTTTCAGTTCTCTGATTTTTCTGATTGCGCGTTCTTTGCCTGCACGAGTTGCAAGAACTTCGTAAACCTTTTCAGGAGGGACACCGTCAGCCATTAAAGCAGGTTCTAGAGCTCCGTCGACATTGTTTGCGCGATACGCCCGGGTTCCAGGAAATTTTTTCACATCCCAAAAATCAGCCCATGAATTAGGAGCTCCAGGAGTTCCTGGTTCTCCATATTTATCTGTGTTCCAGGCCATCACTGTGGCAAACACATCTGAACCAACACAGTAATCTGTGTAAAGATTAGGATAGAAATCAGATACATCTACAACACCATAGTCTATTTTTTCTAGACAACCCTTAGCGGCAGCAGCGGCTCCAGATCCAGAACCTGTTACAACAAGATCCCAGGTAACTGCACCTGATTCAACCTGAAGACAAGCTTTTGACATGCTTGCCCCTGATTCTCTGTTGATTGCAATGCCAGAGTTTTTTGAGGCATCATTAAACAAAGCTGAGTCTTGGGCCTTACCGTATGAGCCTCCCCAAGAAACAACGGTAATTGGATCAGCAGCAGAGGCTACTGTAGCAAAAAAAATTGTTGTTGCCAAAGCTACTGCAGTTCTTTTAATAATCTTCATATTATTTTTTCCTTTCAAATAAATTGATCCAGTTTCCTCGTTACGTTGAAGTCTTTGGATGTGAAATGTATGAATTGACATTAACAAATTACACTAAAGGAAAAACAAAACAGGTCAAGTAAAAAAATTATTTGTTGTTAAACCTTTTTCAGTCAAGTATTTGGGTTGTTGATCTTAAGCCTATTGAAATTTATTTGATGAAATTTAAATCAACTTTATTCTGAATTAGATATCAAGAACATTAATAAATATGTTGATATTTACTGAATATCAAAATTCACTCCTTGTGCTAAAGGTAAATCTGATGAATAGTTGATAGTATTAGTTTGACGTCTCATGTAGGCTTTCCATGCATCTGAACCAGATTCTCTTCCTCCTCCAGTATCCTTTTCTCCTCCAAACGCTCCTCCTATTTCTGCACCTGAAGTTCCGATATTTATGTTTGCAAGTCCACAATCTGAGCCTTCCTGAGAAAGGAATTTTTCTGATTCACTTAAATCTCTTGTGAATATTGCCGAGGAAAGACCTTGTGGAACTTCGTTTTGAAGACTAATTGCCTCATCAAAATTTTTGTAGTTAATGAGGTAAAGCAGCGGTGCGAATGTTTCTTCTTGTACAATAGGCCAGTGATTTTCAGCAATGGCCAGAGCCGGTTGTACATATAAATCTGTTGGAAATCCTGACAAAATTTCTCCTCCGTAAATTATCTCTCCTCCCTGATTTCGAATAGCATTGAGAGCATTTTGAAATTTTTTCACTGCATCATTGTCAATCATTGGACCGATTAGTGTTTCTGGATCAAGTGGATCTCCAACTCTATTTTCAATTTGAGTGTATGCATGGATAAGTTTTTCCTTCACTTTCCCGAAAATTGATTCATGAATTATTAACCGCCGAGTGGTTGTGCAACGCTGACCACATGTTCCAACAGCACCGAAAACAATCCCTGGAATTGCTATCTTCAAATCTGCGCTTTCAGTCACTATTATTGCATTATTACCACCGAGTTCTAAAATGCTCCTGCCTAGCCGTGAAGCTACTTTACTGGCAACTTGCTGGCCCATGTTTGTGGATCCCGTTGCAGAAATTAACGGTATACGTCTATCATTAACCATTTCATCTGCGATTTCCTCATTCGAACCTATTACAAGGTTAAATACTCCTTCAGGTAACCCGTTTTCATGCATTACTTTTCCGAGTATAAGTTGGAGTGCAATTGAACAAAGTGGAGTTTTGGGGCTTGGTTTCCAGATAGATACGTTCCCACAAACAGCAGCAATCATGGCATTCCATGACCATACTGCAATTGGAAAATTGAAAGCTGTAATGATGCCCAAAATTCCAAGCGGATGGTATTGATCATACATGCGATGCCCAGGACGCTCTGAGTGCATGGTAAAACCATAAAGCTGTCTTGAAAGACCCACAGCAAAATCACAGATGTCTATCATCTCCTGAACTTCTCCTAGTCCTTCTTGGTAAATCTTACCCATTTCCCACGAAATCAGTTTGCCAAGATCTTCCTTAGCTTCCCTCACTGAGTTCCCAATTTGACGAATAATTTCCCCACGCTGAGGTGCTGGAACCTTACGCCATTCCTTAAATGCATTTTTAGCTAGTGACATAACCTTATCATAATCTTCTAAGCTGGCGTTTTGAATTTGCCCTATTACCTCCCCATCTATTGGTGTTTTAGACTCGGTCAAGGGCCCAGTTACTTTTGGCCATATTTTTCCAGAGCTTACACCTGAATTAAGCTGCTTTAGACCAAGATTTTGCATAATATCATGCACACTCATCTAATTTCTCCATTTGGCTATTAATTTTGTAGTATTTAGCTTTCACGTAGATGTTTTCAAATCCTCTTTTTTATGCAAGTCAGGAGTAGCTAAGTCATCATGCTCATCAACTTCATCATGGACACTAGCCACAACCTTGTTCAATTCACTTTTACGATCATCATGAATAAAGTCTGTTTTGTTATGACTTTCAATTAGTTTATTTAGTCGTTTAATTTCTTTTTTTTTGCCTTCTAAGTTTAGCATGTAAAACTGAATGGTAAATGAAGAAATAGACAACACAAAAAATTATCCCAAAAGCAAAAGTAAAGAATATGGGGACAAATACTGGACGCTCGCTTCTTAAACTAAATTTCAGCCAGTCCTGTTGATAATTAATTATAACGTTTTCCGTATTTTGAGTGGCAAAGTCCACACAAAAAACCAGAAATCCTGCAAAAATAATCAAAGATAGATATCGCATAAAATTTTAAATGGAGGCAAATTTTTAACATTTCGATATTCAGCCAGTATCACTTAAGTAAGACTTTTGTGTCAAGCGAAGCAGAAAGTAATTCTGTATTATCCTAATGTCATAAGTCTGGACTTTTAGATGAATTATTGAAAGGATATAGCTTTCATCGCTCTAAAAAATGGAGATGGATGTGTCACTGGTGGGCGCCCCGGACTTCAAACCCGAGTGTACGGTACTAACACTATCGTAGATAGGTTCGATTCCTATACATCTCCGCCACCTCAAGTTTCAGTAAGATCCAATAATATTTATCAAAGCCCTTATTATCAAGGGATATTAAGACTTTTATTGTTCTTAGTACTCCTAAATAATTGTAGGAAACATGCCAACATCGAATCTCACTGTTACCAATATTGAAGTGCATCCTTGTAAAGATTCTTTAAATCTTCTTCACTGACAGTACATGGCGACATACTCAGAGGTCGTTGTTGAGCAAAACCTCCCTCAGCAAGAGCAGGAATATCTTGTTCACTGTAACCAAGAGCTCCAAGACCATTGGGGAGGCCTGTTTTCTTCATCAAATCTATGAAACAGTCAGCAAGGATCATCCCTGCATCTTGTAATTTTGCATCTCTGGTATCAATTCCCATCGCTTGGGCAACTTCGAGATGACGTTCTGGATTGGTTGGTCCTGTGAAACGAAATGCTGCAGGTGCGTTCAAAACAACAGAAATTCCATGTGGTGCCATTGGTGGAAGATCTTCATAACCATGTGCAGTATATTCATGCTTTAAGGTTGCAACAGAATAGCTCATGGCATGAGGAATATGCACACCAGCTGAATTGAAAGCAAGTCCAGCGAGAGTAGCTGCAAACATCAACTGATACCGAGCTTCCTCATCCTGTTTGTCCTGAACTGCACGTAAAAGATATTTACCACCAATACGAATAGCCGCCAGAGCTCCGATGTCGTTATATGGTGTAGCCCCTTGATAACCAATTCGAAGAGAAGGGTTCAATGGACGATCACTACTTGTGTAGGGCCTCGCAACATATGATTCCACGGCATGTGTAAGTACATCAAATCCAGTTGAAGCAATCACACCTGAAGGAAGAGTCAAAGTTGTTTCTGGATCCACTATGGCGCGATCCGGTTTCAGATACGGAGAAGAGATCCCTGATTTTAGACCAACTTCCTCAATATCAAGTACCACAATACCTGTGGTTTCAGCCCCTGTCCCTGATGTGGTAGAGCATGCAATGTGTGGCAATAAAGGGCCAGGTACCTTCTTGGCAAGACCTATAGGAGCATTGACATAGTCTAGGATCTCTCCTCCATGACAACTGAGGAGGTTGGCTGCTTTTGCAGTATCCATTACTGAGCCTCCTCCGATGGAAACAATGCCATCATATTCACCCTGTTTCACAAAATCTGCTGCGGCCATACAACTGGAAGAATTGGGTTCAAAAACAACTGCATCATAGATATTGACTTCCAGTCCGGTTGATTGAAATGATTCCAGAATAAGAGTAATTGGTGCACTGGCTTGAATATTGGAATCGAGGAATAGAGCAATCCGGTTCATTCCCAATGATCTTGCATCAGACCATAATTCTCTTAATGCACCAACCCCGAATTTTACGTCCTGAGTTTTGATTGTAAAAACCGTTTCCTTTTCTTGTTTCTGATCTGCAAATTTATACATTCGATTTCTCTTAATTTTAGTAATTTTTACTTCAAAATCTATTAATTTAAAAAATTGTAATATATTCCAGTACCACAAAAATATTTATTTTCAAGATCATTTTGATCTGAAATATAAGTATATTTAGTTACTTAAATATACTAGCTTTTTTTGCTATAAACGTTATTTTAGTGATTTTTGGGGCTTGGTATAAATTTTGGTGGGTTGTTTTTTTTAGAGAGTGATACTTATTATCTCATTCTATTTTCCATTCGTTATTTTTTTGTACATGTATATCTCCATTTTTTTTATACATTTTACCATTTAACATTTTCCCATTCTTAAATTCTCCTTCATATTTGTCTCCATTGAGATAAGTTAAAATTCCCATTCCGTTTTCAACACCATTTTTCCATTCACCTTCATATCCAAATCCATCATTGAAAGTGTATTTCCCTCTTCCATTCCAAATCCCATTTTTCCAATTACCCTCATATTTTCTTCCATCCTTGTAAATCAAAATTCCAATACCCTCTGGTTTCCCATTCTTTACCTGACCTTTATATATAGAGTGAGTTTCTTTATCCCCAGAGCCTTTCCATACCCAATCACAACATTCACCCCACGCATATAGAGTTTTACTTTTATGGCTATTTCCAATTACAGGAAAAGAAAGAAGAAGTATTGAGAGCATGATGAGTAGGTGTTTCATGGTTTATTGGTGTTCCTCACAAACTTTATTATAAAATCTTCCTATTATAGATTTAGGGGGAGGAAAATACCACTCATCTGGTTGGGGGAAGTCACCTTTTATTTTTCCTTCTCCCTTGGGTTTAGTAAAATGTTGTGACTTTAGTTTCTTTATTCTAAAAACAGAACAATCCAATTGGATATAAGAGGTAACACCTTCGGTGTCATTTTTCTCTGTAAAATCTAATAACTCCCAGAAATAGATATAATTTCCACTTTTTCTTAATCTATCCTTATCATAATATGATTTTCCTCCATTTTGATTTTCTAAAACATAAATCCACTCACCCCAACTTTGTGATTGTAGTTGAGATTTGGGCACTATTTCCTCAATCAAGTAGATGAAGAATTGAAAGATAAAAGTGGTTGAGAAGATGAATGTAAGGATTACGAATAATAGTATTATTATCTTTTTAACTAAGTTATCCATTGGTGGTTTAGGATTATCCAATTTATACCAGAACTTGATTTGGATTTCAATGTGTGGGGGATTTTAATTGGAAGTATGGTGGAAGCGAGTGTTATTCTTCCAATGAAATAGAGGTTATAAATCCCCTTTTATTTGTTTACTGCCTTCCTAATTTAATAATTACATTTAAGTGTAACAATTGTTTCTGGATAAGTGTTATTTTTTGAATTTTTGTTATTTTTGATAGTTTTTGGATAAACAACTACCAACTCATTGTTCTTCCTACCTCTTAGATTACACTCAATTTTTGAAGTTAATAAAATAGTTTTGTCTTCTCTTGAACGACAATCTAAGGAGACACTACTAGAACCATAATAATCATCATCATATCTACTCAATGAACACTTCCAAATACCTACTTGATTTGGTAGTGTCCAAAAACTCTTAATTACTTTTGGAACAGATAATATTACAGTATCATATCTTACATCTGATTGTTTCATATCATATTTAACTGTCCAGTCCCAACCAAATACAGATATTGGAAGCAGAAGTATTGAGAGGATGATGAGAAGGTGTTTCATTCTTGTAATTCTCCATTCATGACTTTTCCAATAATATTTCCGTCTATGTCTTTTCCTGTTACATTCCAAAATTTACTATTTTTCCATTCTCCAACATACTTTTCTCCGTTAGGGTAAGTGAATGATCCTTGACCATTCATTTCCCCTTTTTTCCAACTGCCTAAATACCTACTCCCATTTGGGTAAATCAAATAACCAAGACCATTTGGAACTCCGTTCTCAACTTTACCTTTATATTTTGGATGAGTTTCTTTATCACCAAATCCTTTCCAAACATAATCAGGATATTCTCCCCATCCATAAAGAGTTTCACCATAATTGATGATAGACAAAGAACTTCTACTATCAAGGGAACTATCAAATCTGAAAAGTTTATGACTATCTCCAAAAATTCTAGAAGAAAGAAGAAGGATTGAGAGGATAATGAGTAGGTGTTTCATAGATTATGATTGGTTTTAGTTAATTGTTATAGATCCTCCCATTGATACATGATTACCACAATTGTAATAAAGTGTTGAAGGAGAGTCTGAAGGAACTAAAATTTTTAAAGTATCATTCGTTGTTCGACTGTTTGTTACACTAGAAGTATATTCGTAAGAATAATTTCCCCCAGAAGAAGTTGTGCCAATAAATAAAGGATGGTTATTTGTGGTTGAATCAGTGGAATCAAAATAATAGGTATATCCTTTCTTCAAAATCAATGATTTTGTTAGGACACCGTCTATGTAAAATTTTGATGAATTCACTGTAATTGTATATGTAGTTCCATTGTCACTGTATGATGAACTTTCGATATTTGTGCTATCTGTTGTATTGTCATTCGTCCCACAGGAGATAACTGTGAGACAAAAAAAACAAAATAGAGGATTAAACAAATACTTTTTCATCTTTTCCTGTACAAATACAAAAACAATATAAAATTTTAATCATCATCATATACCTACAAATACCAGATTTTGGTAGTAATTTACAAGAATGAGGGGATTTTACTTGGAGGTTTTTGTATATCTTTTAGATAGATTTAAACTGCCTTTTTTTTGTAATTTAATGGGGATAAATTGAGGGGTCAATCATTTCCCTCATGTTCTTTTATAACTTGTCCCTAAATCTTCCTAAAGGTTTATTTTTGCGATATTAGTCGGTTTAAGAAGGTTCGATACGAAGTGGTGGATAATTGAAAAATGTAGATTCCTATACAACTTTGCCACCACAAGTTCTAATTGAAACTATAACAGTCATTAAATTGTTTATCTGCAATATTTAAATTATTAATAAAATTTTAATTTTTTAGAGTTTAAGCCCTAGAGGTTTTAGAAATTAAATTTATAATTGCCAATATCAATAAAACATATAAAATTAAAATATAAAATCAGGGAAATATTCCGTGCCAGAAAGAATGCTTTTGCGCCTAAGTTTTTCTCCTTGATCATGTATTTGTTTTATATCTTGTACTCCAAGAAGTTCCATCGAACGACACAAATCCTCTTTAATTAACTCAAAAGTCTTTGTTAGACCCATATGGCCACCTGCGCCAAGTCCCCCTGCTACAACCCTTCCTAAACCAACAGCTTTGAGACCGTAACTTAGCCCAATTAATACATCCATACCATTTCTAATTCCACCGTCCATAGCGCAATCGAGTTTTGAATTTGCTTTTTTTAACTTAGGCATAATCTCAGCAACAATTTGAAGTGTTGGGATTGCCTGTCCTAACTGTCGACCACCATGGTTTGAAAAAATAACACCGTCTGCCCCAAGCTCCTCTGCTTTAAGAGCATCTTCTAAGCAGTGAATACCTTTAATAATTAGAGGCTGGTCACCCCATGTATCTCTTATCCAGGGAATATCATTCCATGTAACCGCTGAAGCAGAAAGTTGTTCACCAATTCCAACATAAGGCATCGATTTACCTTCTTCGTCTATGATATTTACAAATGGAAGAATCCCTCCGTCATTCCAGTGTCTGAAAAGCCACCCTAATCGGGGAATAATCTGAGGTGCAAGTTTTAATTTGTGATATGCTCGCTCCATTTTTCTTGGACCAGAAAAAATAGAATCTGCTGCGTCCATTGGTTTCATTCTAGCGTGTCCTATTCTGTTTCCTGATACAGCTGAATCAATTGTAAGGATTAAAGCTGAAAATCCTGCATTTTTTGCTCTTTCAATTCCTCTTTTTGCAGTATTTCTGCCCCCGCATAGGTAAAGTTGAAACCAATTAGGTCCAGCAGAAGCCTCAGAAACATCTTCCATTGGTGTTTGTGAAAGTGTTGACAATGTCATAGCAGTGCCGAATTCTCCTGCTACTTGAGATGCAACTGCATCCCCCATTGGCCAAGCTGTGCGAAGACTACCAATTGGGGCAATAAAAAAAGGAAGGGAAAGATTATGACTAAAAATTTTTGAACTAGTGTCTAATTTTTTAAATTTGATTGCACCACGAGGGGCTAACAAAATTTGCTTAAATGCGAGTACATTTGCTTTAAGAGTAGTCAGTTCGTCAGCACCACCAATAAAGTATTCTGCTGCGATAGGAGGTATCTCTTTAAGCATAATTTTCCAAATATCTGCTGTAGTTAGAGCGTCTGCAATTTCATTTTCTCTTATGCCAAACATATTTTTTTATGGATTGAAAAATTTTAATTATAATAAAATGACAATTAATTAAATTTTATACTTTTTCCACTTAATTCTTCTTAAAGACTAATATTGTATCTGACGGTAAAAACGCCTTGTGGATAATGGATGGTTCCTTTCTTTTTCAAGATGACAGCTGAATCGTTCTAACATTGTATAAATGACTAATGGAGACAAATATTGACGAAATTTTTCATCCACTGGAAGTTCAACAGTCCTGGTGTCAAAAATAGTAACCTCCTTTGATATTTTAATCACAAAATTATTTACTCTGTCCATCAAAGGTCTTGTAGCGTCCTCACCGTACAACAAAATAATGCTGGTGTTTTCTTCAGTCAACTCAATTGTGCCGTGGAAATATTCTCCTGCATGTATAGACTTTGTTTTTATCCACTGCATCTCTTCTAGAACACACATGGCATAATCATATGCTTCTCCCCATACTGCACCGGAACCTACAACCATGTGATAATCAGTATTCTTATGATGTTTTGCAAGCGACTTTGAAATTTCTTCGGATTGCTCCTTTGCTTTTACAAGATAAGGGGCAATCGAGTTGATTTGATCGAACATTTTATCGTATTCCACAAATTCTCCACGGTTTTTTAATAATCGGAATATTACTGTGTACATTACTAGATAAAAACATTCGGCTATGTGATCATCTTCTGCAAAACTTACGAAATGGTACTTAGAAAGTTCACAAACAGGAGTTCTTGGGTTACATACGAAAGACAATGTAGTGGCTCCGGCCATATTGCAGAAGGTAATGGCCTCTACTATTTCCTTAGTGTCACCGCTCCTAGAGCAGAAGACACATAGAGAGTTTTTTGAAAAATGTTTGTTGTCCTGAAGTATGAACTCTGCTGCCTGAACAACGTGGACGGGCATTGTTGAAAGGGTTTCAGACATGTATTTAATTGGCAGGAAATGAGCATATGTACCGCCAACTCCAATCAAAAATAAATTCTCAAATCCACTAGAGTAAAGATTATCAATTAATTTTTCTAATTCAATGCGAATAGATATAGCGTCTTTAATTACCTTTACAAATCGATCCTGATTAAAATTAAACACTCAATTCTCCTGTTCTTAAAGATTAGCTGTAAATACTATAATTTTTGCCTAGTTTTTAGAATTTGAATTATTAAGACAATTAGACCTATGAAAAAATATTTCTTCGGTTTTATAAGTGAAATATCTATTTAAAATGCTCCATTTATTAAACAAGTATTTGCTGCGTAATTAGCTGCGAAATTTAATGCTAATTTTATTTTTTTCTTTCTTGCCCATTGTGACAAAAATGCACCTATAAATGCATCACCGACCCCCAGAGTATCAATTACTTTTGTGGGGATGGCAGGCTGAGTAATAATATCACTACCAAAAAACGCGGCACTACCTTTAGCACCCATGGTAATTACAATGACCGAGAACCCGTATCCATAAAGCTTTTTAAACTCTTCTTTTAATTCAGTAGGAGAAAGTTCAGGTCTAGAAAAAAATCCCAAATCCACAAAGTTTTTTAAGGAAGCTAGAAGCTTTTCATCAAACTGTTCTGAAAAATCTACCGAAACTCTTACTCGATTACTGTGCAGTCTTTGGATTTGATTTTCAATTTTTTCATAATATGATTCTATACCATCTGATACTGCAGTTGGCCAATTAGAAAAAATTGTATGATGAACAAAGGCAAAATTGCTTAAGTAGTCATAATCCTCTTCGATGAGATCAAACTTGAGCTGGACTCCCAAAGATTCATTAACAAAAACTCTGTCACCTTTGTAAAGTTCAATTTTTGTCCAAGCTGTTTTTTTATTCAGCTTAGAAACTCTTGAACAATCAATATTTTCATTTTTGAGAGCAGCAATTACTAATTCACCCTCTACATCATTTCCAATTATCCCAACATATCCTGTATCAATGCCGTTTCGTTTGAGGGCGATAGCACTGTTAATACCATTCCCCCCAACATATTTCTTTCCTGACTCAGGGTAGATGTCAATACAGTTATCGCCGATAACACAAACCTTTTGATTAATCATCTTACAGCGCACTTATTCAAATTTTGATCGAAGATGTTATTAAGGGAGTAATACCAAATTAATAAATAGACCGCAAGAAAAAATTCTGCACCCATGGACAAGTGCTAAATTTTAGGTGTCCAAATAGGTTTCTATAGGCCCTGATATTTAGTACAATTCAATAAAACTTGGTATAAGTGAGAGGGTGGATTAAGATGCTTTTAATATTAGTTAATTAGACTGGTTCACATTCAGTATAGTGTTTGAATGGATTCTAATTAAATGAATTAAAGATGATAGTATGGGGGTACTATTGGGAGTATTAATAAAACAATTTAATATTTACCTCCTTGTTATCAATAGTTAATATACTTTTTTAGATTCCTATAAATCTCGAAAAAATCTGTGAAATTATAGTTTTTTTTAAAAAGTTGATAAAAATTAGAACTCCACCCATTTTGATAGATTGGGGGTGCAATCTTAGGTAAAAATTCTTACTAAATTAAGAGAAAGGAGAGATTCTATAAAAATGGATATTCAAATATTTCAATACAGAGCATCCCATTTAGATGAAATAAGAATTATCTTGAATGAATATTTGTCATTTATAGGAGAAGAATTGATCAGACCACCATGGAATTATAATCTTGACGTAAAATATGCAGTAAATTTCACTATTAACAATTTAGA
>CACFAY010000010.1 GCA_902564345.1 uncultured SAR324 cluster bacterium | reverse complement strand
AAATAGGTCCTAAGGAAAATTCTTTTAGCATTAGAAATATTCCTCATATCAATCCATAATAAGAATTATTGATTATTGATTTAATAAAATTTTTTTATATCTATAAATTAGAATAAATATAAAAGTTATTACAAAACCTGAGCCAAGGTAAAAAGTAACTTGCCAAGCATCTGATGAGTCTAAATTTCTTATTATTAATCCTCCAAAACTAATCCCAGATGTTGCAATTATGAGGAGAATTATTGAATGATATTTTGAATTCAAAAGTTGATTTCAAATTGAAAAGATAACTACTTCTAAACCTTTACATTTGAGACATTGGGACATTGTAACACTAAAATTAATCAATTTATATCAGTATATTATAGATGATAATAGGGAATGGTGGAGACGAGGGGGGACGAACACCCTTACTCATGTCGCACCCCTTACTCGCACTATATCTAACTGTAATCATTTGATAAAAAGTCGTTCTGTCCATGAAGGTCAGACTTCGTATCTCAGGGAAAAGTGTGATTAATGTGAGGTAAATGTGCAAGTATAAAAAGTAATTTCCTGCGTATTATTAGCAGGTTAGGTCAAATATCCAAATATCCAAGAGATTACAGAATGTAATAAAACAGAATTAATTCCATTATAACCAAAAATCCAATTACGATGATGATTGTTTTTTTATTCTTCATTTTCCAAGGAGCTGTAAAACTTATGCATCTCTTTTCCCTTTTTCCAATCTAATATTGTTTATAACATCTATTGGTTTGTCAGATTTGGATATTTCTACATCTAAAAAATTAGATATTCTCCTCAAATTATTGGTAATAACAGAAGGTGTTCCACCATTATCAACTGATTGAAGTAATTCTGTAACTTCTTTATTTAATTTCTTCTTTTGACGATATCTTTTTCCATATTCATTTTTTTTCTGCCTTTGTTGCGGAGTCATGTTTCGGTATCTTTCTCTACTTCTTGCTCTTAACTCCTCCAGTTGTTGTTCAGATTTATTTTTCATAAGCTGTAGATAATTATCTGAAAGAATCCATTTTAAAATATTTTACTGGTTCTAATTGAACGTGATTTGATCGCACACTTGAGGGAAATTCTAAACTCTTTTACTCCTCCAAAATTTTCAATCAAGTCTGTTGGTATCTTTCTTCTGAAGTAGTAAGCATTACCAGATTTGGGTACGATTAACAAACTCATAATTGGATTCAATTTCCATCACAAAAATCACTATTTGTTGGATATTTGGATATCCTAGTCACGAAATCTCACCAACAAAGTGTGATTAAAATGAACCTTCAGACAGGGAAGGGTGGAGACACACCCACCCACAACTATTTTATTTGAATGATTACAGGTAGTTACAAGGTAAAGTGGTGGAGACGAGGGATTGAGCAACTTAATATAATATTTACCAATTTAGTTATTAGATTAAGACGATAATATAATTATAATTACGCCTAATGTTAAAAGAATAGACCAGAATAAACGGTAATTCATTTGTTTTTCCATTAAATAAAACCCTCCTATTAGAACTGAGAATGGGATGGATATCTGCCTAATAGAACTCACTGCAGCAACATTTGCCCCCATCCTAAAGGAATAAAGTATCAATAAATAAGAAATATAAGCAGTAAACCCTGCTAAAAAGAATCGTAATGGTTTTTTTTGCCATCCTAAGAATAAATATTCGTAAATATTTTTACCTGAAGGTCGCGTCAAAATAAAAATTATTGCCATAGCTGGAGTGACAAAGAGATATTGAATAAATAAAAATGCCGCTGGCTCTACGTATTTCATTGCTTCTGCATCTGCCAAAGTTATAATTCCATGAAAACACATTGCTAAAATAGCAAGTAATATAGAAGAAGGTTTGCTAAAATACTTTCCTCCTGGCGTATACTGAATCATGAATGCGCTAATAATTACAATTGCTATCCCCAACAAAATTTCTAATGAATAATGATGATTTAAGAATATATAACCAGCTATAACTACAAACATAGGTGAAGAACGAATGATAGGATAATTAACTGAGAAATCTCCAACACGCAAAGATTTTACAATGCACCAAAAATGAAGCAATAATCCCACGCTTGAAATTACAATCAGAGGCCATATTTCAAATACTTTCCAAGGGTTAATACCCATTAAAATAATTTGAAAAAATGACATGAATCCAAAAATAATAACTACTGAAAGAGTTAATCCCTCTGGGGTATTGTCGCCCTTTATGAGAAATACTCTAACTGGATGCAATAAAGCTGAAAATATTACTAGGAAAAGAACGGGTAAGGACACAAATTATTTTTTTGAGAATACTTTAAGAACCTTTTTTGAAAGCTTTGATGTTTGGAATAATGCAATCCTCAAAAACTTTATTTATATATTCTGGGTTGCCTTCATCGATACAAACTAAAACTACAGGTTTTTTAGTCAGTTATATTAAATCCTATTTAATTAAATACTATCTTAGAGATTATTTTCTATGCTAATTAATAGTTATTGCTTATTTCATTTTCATCACACGGCTCCTCGTCATTGCAGAAATAATTTCCGAAATTAGTACTAAAATTATTATTGAAAATAATATAGCAGCAACTCTTTCTGTTTCAATTTGAAGGACATTCCGTTTTAAGTACCATCCCATCCCCCCAGCACCAAAGAAACCCACTACTGTTGCTGCACGGAATGCAACATCCCAGGTATATATCGCAATTCCTGTAAATGCTACTCGAATCTGAGGGAATACACCATAAACCATAACTTGAAAAAGGTTTGCTCCAGTGGATCGAATGGCTTCAACTTGACCCATATCTATAACTTCTATTTCTTCAGCCAAAAGTTTGCTCGCAAAACCAGTGCAAAAAAATGTCAGTGCGATTACACCTGGTAACATACCGAAGCCAAGAATGGACACAAAAATTATTGCCCAGATCATCTCATGTACAGCACGAAAACCCATGGTTATAAGTCGGGCAATTGGAAAAATGAAACGTCTGGATGGTGTAAGGTTGTAGGATCCAAACCAGCCAAGAGGTAATGTCATAAGAAGTCCGAATAATGTAGCTAGATAAGCCATTTGTATTGTTTCAACGACATATTATTTGTATAATTTGCTAGATACGCACTGAAATGTCCAAGCATAATGTTTGATGCATGAGCATATCCAAATCTAATTAGGGTATCTAAAATAAATTGCGCTAATTTTATTTGAGATAATATTATATTTTTTATTAAATTCATTATAATTGATATTATAAGTAACCCTATTTTTTTCTTACTAAACATAATAATATTTCTGTAAAAAATTAATTTTTTCTACCTGCGACATACTGAAACGAGATATAAAACTTTAAAGTTTCAATAGACCTTATCACAAAAAAGTGTTTGAGTCAGGTTCAAACATAATCTAAATAATAAGGTTTGATCTTCATCTTTTACATCATCCCTTGAAATAGGCAGCAAATAACTGGATGTTTTAGGTAATTTTTGATTAACTTTTCCTTTACTTGGACAGGTTTGTTCAATCAAATGTTTAAATGATTTATAGTATTCTTTTAGAATTGGCCTATATACAACGCGACTGATCTATCATCGTGTATCTGAAGTTTAACAGCATGATTTGAGATGGTTTATGTATATATATGAGAAGTATTTCTTATATATTGCTAAGATCAAAAGCTATCAAAACATCTGACGAGACTACAGCAAATGTAGGATCTGCAACAGGAGGAATAGGATATAAATTTGGTTGGCACTTCTAATTCAGACGGTAAATCAATTATTTTTAAGGGTTAACTTCTAACTTCATAGTCCTAAAACATGCGCATCTTACCAACATTATTTTCTATTGTTATATTTTTAATAATTTCAAAAGTTTCTCCAGCAGAAACTATTAAAATTAAGTTTACAGAAGATGACTCATATAGCATTGAAGTTGCGCATATCGATATTGGAGACACTATAGAATGGTTGCCGAAAAACGAGGGCCATAATGTGGAGTTTCTTGCAGGTCCCAAAATAAACTCTCTCCCAACAAAATCGGAAATAGACAAGTTTCACTCAGTCATTTTTAAAGTTCCTGGAGTTTATTTATACGGTTGTACTCCGCATAGAAACATGGGCATGTTAGGTCTAATTATCGTTGGTAATGATTTTCATAATTTGGAAAAAATAAAAAATATTCAATTATCTCATGTAGCAACTTCAGTTTTGAAACGATTGATTAGAATCGCACAATCGCATTCCAAATCATCCTAGTTATAATATACATTTGCCGGAGTAAGTAATCCTATATTTCCCGTCAATATGGATTATAATCACCAAAAATGAAGTTTCTAAGAATTCAAATTCCAGAAGATTTAAGAGAATCCTTATAGAGCAAGAAATCCGCACACGAATAGACGGATGTCCAATCGTGAATAATTTTTGTGTTGATTGTCTGACTGTTAAGAATTAAGTGGGAGTTACTTACAGGGGATGATATAGGGTTGGTTTTTATTAGAATTATTCTGTATGGATTAACCCATATAAAGGGAGTGTTGTTCCAGAAGTCTTTTTACGGACTTGTGTATACTGACAACACTTCGGGTTACGGCGAAACTGTGATTTGGGAGGAATCTACCTCTGGGTATCCCTCTGATTGGTCCAGTACCAACAGTTAAATGACATTCCTAGAATAAATCAAAAAAATTAATGGGGAGTTTTTAGATTTTTTTAATCAGAATTATAAATCTATGTAGAACACTCTCCTTAAATTTTCTGTTGTTCCAGAAGTCCTTGAAGTAACGACCATTGAAGTTGAAATAGTTCCATCACTTGTATTATAAATGTTACCATTTTGTCCAACCATTACCCATATACTATTACCATATGCAATTCCGTATAAATGAGTATTAACACTGGTTGTAGAGGTTGCATCTTGTGTGTAGGTTCTGTTAGAAGTCCAAGTGGAAGTTGCATCAGAAGCTGTTAGAAGATTTCCCCACGCACCAACTGCTACATAATTACTGTTTCCGTAGGTACCTGAATATAGACTATCTGTAGTACCAGAGGTTCGAGCAGTCCAAGTTATTCCATCTGTTGATGATAATATGGTACCATTGTCACCAAGCGCTACAAAAGTACTATTACCATAGTATAGTTCATTGAATTCTACTGTTTTTCCTGAAGTCCTGGTTGTGCAGGAGTCTCCATTGTCTGCAGATGTGTAAATAGAACCATTATCTCCTACTGCTACTCCGATACTAGAATTAGATAAATCAATATCCCAAATATTTTCTATCATTCCACAACCAGAAGTTTTATCAGTCCAAGTTGACCCATCCGATGAGGTTAGAAGAGTTCCATTGTCACCTACGGCAGCGAAGGTTCCAGATGAAGAATCATATGAAACATTATTAATATCATTGGTAGTTCCAGAAGTCCTAGAAGTCCATGTTGTTCCGTCAGAAGAAGTTATAATTGTACCAGAATAACCCACTGCCACTAATGTACTACTTCCGTCATAGGCGACTGATCTTAGGTTGTTTGATGTTACGGTAGTTTGCGAAGTCCATGTTGTCCCATCTGATGAAGTTAGTAATGTACCTGAGGCTCCAACCGCAATAAATAATCCGGAGGAATTATCAGTACTGCTGCTGGAATTATCTGTAGAATCGTGAGAAGTAGTGGTAGTGGTAGTGGTGGAGTTATCAGTTGCATCTTCCTCAATTTCTGAGCATGAGGAGAGCACTAATATAATACTAAATAACAGCAAGAGCCAATAGGATATTCGTTTCATATTATTATTTTAGAAAATGATGAGGAAGTAATAACTAAAAAGTCGCAAATTAAGACTTTTCTATCCAACAAATAAACGTACAACAACTAAATACTAATCTTCCCAACAGTTTCTAAAACAAATAGTAATCCTGAAAAAACTTTTTTATCCATCTCTAAATTTTGCTTTCATTACCATAAAATAAACTCAAATTATAGTTATAGTTTCATCATTCAAAGTAAAAATTACATAATGATTCTCATGATTGCAATATTTTTGATCGCCATTTATAAGATATTTGCAATACTGAAAAGAAATTGAAGGTGGGTAAGATCTGTTAACGCTATATATAAAAGGCTCTCAGATTTTTCATACAATTCTTTTCAAGTAAGAAATATTTTATTGTTGGTATACAAATACAGCCACACTATTACTTGAATCATTATTTGAAACTGAACATGTGACTGCCCGTTTTAGTTTTTGTTTCGAATGGATAATTCTTTGATCTAATTCAAATTTCTTTTAGGTTAATGATTATTATTAGAATCCGACACCCCAGAAAACATTTCCAGTTGGAGAAGTCACATTATCCCAAGTTGTTCCATTATCAGTTGATATCACGATGTTTCCTGATTCACCACTTGCCACAAATGTATTGTTTCCGAATCCTAATCCTCTGAAATAATTTCCTGTTCGAGAAGTTGCATTATCCCACGTGGATCCATTATCCGTAGATCTAACTATGTTTCCTGAATCACCTACTGCCACAAATGTATTGTTTCCGAATCCTACTCCAATGAAAGAAGTTCCAGTAGGAGAGGTCACATTATCAAAAGATGAACCATTGTCCTTAGATCTAACTATGTTTCCTGAATTACTACTGCCACAAATGTATTGTTTCCGTATGCGACTTCATAGAGTAAATTTCCTGTTGGATAAGTTACATTATAAAAAGATGATCCATTGTCTGTTGATCTCACGATGTTTCCTAAAGCACCTACTGCCACGAATACTCCTGAACCCGTTGAGGAGGAGGAGGAAGAACTATCAGATGAATCTTCAGAAGTACTGTCAGAGGAATCTTCAGAAGATGAAGTACTTGGAGAAGAACTTGAAGAACTATCGTCAGCACATGATGAAACAATTAATGCAATACTGACTATTAGGACAAACCAAGACAAGAAACTTTTCATATTATTACTTATATAGAAAATTTTGAAGAAGTAGGAATAATAAGTCTCAAATTAAAGCTATTCAATCCAACATAAGAACAAAAACTAAATGTTAAACTTCCTAACAGTTTCTATATAAGTAATAATATAAAACATTTAGTACTGATTAATCTTTTAGAAAAAAAGTTCAAAATAAATTTTTTACGAAAAAATAAACTATAAAAATGTTAATTATTTGTCAACTATTTACTGTTTATATTAAGTAACACGAAGTTTCACCTGCCGGTAAGATTCAATTTTTATCCAATAATTCCAGTAGGTTGTCTGCTATGTAAGGTGGGAGATATGAGTGAGGGGTTCAACCTCCCCTCGTCTCCACTACCTTTCCTCTTAACTAACTGTAATCATTATAATAAAATAGTTATAGATTGGTTCGTCTCCACCCTTAGAGTCCTAAAGGTTCATTTTAATCACACTTTTAATAACAGTTTGTTGCTGAGATTTCGTGTCTATGATATCCAAATATCCAACAAATAGTGATTTTTGTGATAGAAATTTAATCTTTTTATGAGTTTGATAACTTTCCCAAATTCTGGTAACACTTATTATTACACAAGGATAATAACAACAAACTTGATTGAACATTTTGGACAGCTCAAAGAATTTAGAATTTCCTTAAAATGTATTTGTTTTAATTTTGTGACCAAAGTTATAAGAAAAAAATGGAAACAATTAAATCGTTTTGGAAATGGAGAAAAAATTTTATAAGAACAAATCCATTTATTTCTGCTTATATAGCATTCGTTAAAGGAGTGATTTTTGGCGGTTTGATTATTTATTGGTATTTCGTTGGTTTTTAAAATGAGAAATAGAAAAACTATTATAATTGTAATTGGATTTTTGGTTGTAATGGATTTTATTATGTTTTATTACATTCTGTAATCTTTTGGATGTTTGGATATTTAACCTAAATTGCTAATAATGCGAATGAAATCTCATTTTTTACTTGCAGATTTACCTCACATTAATCACACTTTTCCCTGAGATACGAAGTCTAACCTTCGGGGGTAGAACGACTTTTTATCAAGTGATTACAATTAGATATAGTGTGAGTAAGGGGTACAACATTAGTAAGTATGGACTGCCCCTTATTATTTTTACTGATAGAGTCAGAAATTTTTTCCTGTCAAACCAAAAAATTGTTCAATCGAAAAAAAATTAATCTTAATGAGGACATATGAATAAAGCACTTATTTTTTTAACTCTGATTATAGGAATTATTTCATTTTTTGGGGCCTGCTCGTCCGATGATTCTTCTTCAACTTCAACATCAGGTTGCGCTGGGTCTTCAGCACTAACTGAAGTAACTTCCTGTAGCTCAACTGCTTCAGGAACTATTACTGGAATAGACAATATGAGTATTTCAGGTACCATGAGTACTTTTCACTTGTTCGGTATTCAAGGAGGATATGGTGTAGATAATTCAACAGACTGTATCGATAATTCTACTCTGATTTCTTCTTTTGCAGCTTCTATTGGACAACCTACCGATGCATTAGGGGTTATTATTAATTATCCTATAACTTCAAGTTCTTCATATGCACAAATCATTAAATTTTACTCTGATACTTCATGTTCAACTGAAGTAGCTTCTTTTACAGCTGGTTTCACAGGTTTAACTGTTGGAGATAATGTGTCTGGACTGTCAACATCTGTAAGCGGTTCAAGTAGTACATACTCATCGACCGCTACAAAGGTAAGCTATGAGTATTCTTGTATTGGGGTTAAGGCTTCGACAGATGCCGGTGCTACATGGTTAAAAACCTTTCTATCAGGCACCGATCCTGTAGTTGGCACTTCATATAGTTGTGCGGTATCTTCACCAGTTACATATTACGGACTTGCGTATACTGACAACACTTCGAGTTACGGCCAAACTGTGATTTGGGAGGAATCTACTTCTGGGTATCCCTCTGATTGGTCCAGTGCCAGCAGCTCAATGACATTCATAGAATAAGTCAAAAGAATTAATGGGGAGTTTTTAGATTTTTTTTAATCAATCTTATTTGATTAATTTTTAAAAGAATAAATAGCAGAAGTTCTCCTCATTGATTCTTATAAAAGAAATAGCACTTCTATTATTATAAAAGATATATGTGCGATAAAAACCGTTTTAGAACTAGTGAACAGCCTCAAATTATTTGGTTGGTGATTATTCATCTCAAATAAATTCTATATTTTTGCACTTCTACATTCGTTTGTCTGGTAAATGAAGCTGAATCTAGTTTTTGAAAAAAGTTAAAACTTAGCTTAAGTAAAATATAAATGTTTCCCGATGCAAACTGACATTCAGATAATTTAAAAATTATTTGTCCTATCCTTTTCAAAATTACGAAATTACTTTAAGTTTCTATAATGCTTAAAAAAATCCTCACTCGCCCCCAATATAAAGATCATTTTTAAACTCAAGGGTTATAGTAAAAAAATTAAATAATTGATCCCCATGTCAAATGTTGATGGAATTCAAAAGCAAGATAAATTTCTGAAGAATGCTTTGATTGTTTGTAATGGCAATCCTCCTCCAAAAGATTTACTTTACCAATTATGGGAAAAAACAACATATCATGTAGCAGCGGATGGGGGCGCAAATATACTGGCAAAAAATAAATACATGCCAGATGCCGTGATTGGTGATTTCGATTCACTTGCTTCAAAGACTCGCGAAAAAATGCCTAATTCTAAGTTTTTACATATCCCTGAGCAAGACACTAATGATGCCGACAAAGCTGTTAGACATTGTTTGGAACTCGGTTTTAAAGTAATTCATCTTCTTTCAGCTGATGGTGGTCGTCAGGACCAATTTCTCTCAGGACTGGAAATCCTTTTCAAATATTCTGAATATGCACGGCTAATATCCTGGACTCAAATAGAACGGATGGAGTTTATTAATCGAAACTGGAAAGAAAAAATTAAACCTGGGACAATTCTTTCGATACTCCCCATATTTGGAGCTGCTGAAGGAATCGTTACAAAAGGGCTTAAATATGAATTGAATAATCAAAATTTGATTCCAGGTAAAACACCATCCGGGGTTTCAAATCTTGTTGTATCAAATCATGTTTCTGTCAATATAAAAAAAGGTAAGCTTTTGCTTCTGGTACAACACGAAGCGTTATAGAACTGAATATCTAGCTTAAATAAAAGTCAGTATAACTGTAAACGTAAAAATACCATAAGTGTTTAAAAGAGAATAGTTGTAGTTGCAAATTCAGGTACCACTTTGTGTCCCAAAGTAATTATAGAGGCAAGCACAATCGGGTCCTAGCGGCTGGAAGTATTACAGCCTCCCTATCAATTCCCTTATAGTCGAAAAAAAGTGCCAAAATAAAAGTGCTAGAGTATAGTCTGAAAATCAGCAAAATTCAAAATTATTAAAATAACTGTTTTCAATTTAACTTTTAAAAAATATTTTATATCGTTGATTTGTATTGATATTCACATTCATTTGCAATAACACAATTCACACAGTCAGGGCTACGAGACCTGCAAACATAACGTCCGTGCAGGATTAATAAGTGATGAGCATTCATTTTCCATTTTGAAGGAACAACCTTCATAAGTTTTTCCTCCACTTTCAGCACTGTATCTCCTTTTGCTAGTCCTGTACGGTTTGAAATTCTAAAAACATGTGTATCAACTGCAATAACTGGTTCACCAAATGCTGTGTTTAAAATAACGTTTGCTGTTTTACGCCCAACTCCAGGTAATTGCTCCAACTCATGTCTGCTTCTGGGCACCTTACTATGATGGTAACTAACCAACTGGCTACAAGTTTTTGCAATATTTTTTGATTTCGTTGGTGCCAGTCCTATGCTTTTAATATATGAAAAAATTTTTTCTACCCCAGCTGAGTGCATTTTTTCCGGAGTTGGATATTTTAAAAACAATTCTGGTGTGACTTTGTTAACTGAAACATCTGTAGCCTGCGCACTCAAAATAACTGATACTAATAATTCAAATGGATTGCGGTATAAAAGCTCCGTTTGAGGTTTGGTAATAGTATTACTTAATTTACTGAACAGAGTATTTATTTTTGAAGGTATCATAAGCAAAACCTTTGTTTAAAGATGATCTTATTTACTTTATTTACCTAAATTTATATTGTAGGTACTAGCTCGTATTTTCAAGGATTTTACAAAAACTAAATTTATTCATATTGGTTGGATCTAAATTGTTGTCGATCACATTCTAGATTCAATGAAAAAACATCAGTGCTTCAAGTAAAATTGACAATTAATATTAAAAAAAAGAAAATTATTATATTTAATTACAACATAATCTAAAATCTGAGTTTAATAATGTATTATTTTGAAACAGAAGCTTAAACAATGAAAAAAATTAAATTTCTTCCACTTCGTATATCAGTATTGATAGTCTCTGACACTCGAACGTCTTCAACAGACACTTCAGGAAAGATACTTGTTGAGCGTCTCACAAAAGCTGGACATTTACTTGCTGAAAAATGTATTGTTCCTGATGATATCTACCAGATACGTTACGTTCTTTCCCGATGGATAGCAGACTCTGAAGTTGAGATTATAGTTACTTCAGGCGGTACAGGATTAACAGGTCGAGATGGTACACCTGAAGCTGCATCTGCCTTGTTTGATAAAGAAATTGAAGGATTTGGAGAATTGTTTCGTTCGGTATCTTATGAAGAGATTGCCACATCAACCATTCAATCCAGGGTCACTGCAGGTGTCGCAAATGGAACTTATATTTTTTGTCTTCCTGGCTCTTCAGGTGCATGCCGTACTGGATGGGATAGAATTTTAGCAACACAACTTGACATTCGCAATAGTCCATGCAACTTTGCTGAATTGCTTCCACGATTGACTGAAAAATAAAAGCTTCTCAGGAAGGTCCAAATCCATCATACGGGTTCAAATTGATTCAAAAATATATTTTCAATTTATTTTACTACTTTTTGATTAAATTTCTGTTCTGTAATAAACTTTTTTACAACCGGTACAAGTTCCTCCATGCCATCTTCCTTAGGACATATAATTGGTACTCCTAATCGATTTTCCAAGCTTATTTGTTCAGAATATAATTCATTTTTTGTTAAATTTTGACTATTTAAAGTAACCGCCAAAGTTTTTGACCCATAAAGACGAATTAATTCAAGTTCTTCTTCAATTGGAGGAATGGGCCAAAGTTTTCTTTCATCGTCAGCCAGATAATACTTCTGTTTTGGATTATATTGAATTATCACTCCCTTTGCCATTGCACTACAAAGATACTCAGAACCACAAGGACCAGATGGATTTCGCAGAGAAGACTGCCCTTCCAACAAAATTAAATCAGGATTTTCCCGTTGGTCACAACTAATTATTGCTGATTCGAGTTCTCCACTGACAAAATCATTGAGCGTTGAGTCAAGAATAAAACCATATTGTCCACCCTGCAATTTTCCTGTCTGTCCTGTGTAAATCATTTCAGTACGAATTCCAGATTCTCTGCATGCATTTCTCAGCCAGAGACAGGAGGTCCTTTTGCCTATTGCACAGTCATTCCCAAACATTGCAATTCTCGGAGCTCGAACACTCCTTATTTCTCCAGTCCAGAATGCATGTTCTTTTGCCTGCTTGGGTTTTCTTATATCAATTAATTTAGCTTGGAATTTCTCAGCAGCTTGAATTAATTCCTTATCATCACTCAAATAGTGATGCAAACCATTTACAATATGCATACCTAGAGACAGTGCATCAAGTATTTCTTGTCGAAGCTCATTCGGTATTACACCACCTTGAGTAGCAACCCCTATAATTGCATATAAGCCTCGAGCAAATTTTTCAGCTGATATATTTAGTTTTGAATTTTGCTCTCTTAGAAAAACCTTAATTGAAGAATGAATTGGAATATTTAGTTTTTTTCCTGTAACTATCTCCCCAGCATCTTGTCCAGAAAAATTTTGATCTATAACTGCAATTATCCTATATTTTTCAGAATGTCTGACTAGGCCAAATGCAGTTTTAGCGTTTCTTGAATTGAACATCCCACTCGTGAGAATAATTGCAGAGTCTTTCAACCTAACCTTTATATCGAAAATAAATTATATTTATGTTTAAATGCTGGCAACTATAAAATATGAAATAAATTATTAACACAAATATTTAAAAAAAAATACTATTAATGAAAATAGTAAATTATAGAAATTTCATTTTTTGAAACCTTTTATATGTTTATATTAGAATAAGAAAATTGAATAATATCAACATGGGCATATATGTGGCCTTTTGTAGAATCAAATTTTGGTAGGCTGACTTAATCCAACTAAAATATACTGAAAAAAATCAGACATTTCTTGAAAAAATTCTTTAGAGTGCTCTACATAAAATACTTATAGAAAAATTTTTTATTAACAATTGAACACTAATTAAGTTTAGAATCAGTCACATTATCTTTTTAAAAGAGATATGCAAGTTTATCAATTGGTTTTGATTGTTCAAAAATAAAAATTATCATTTAATCTTGGCTCTAATTTTCAAAAACAACTTGTAAACTTTCAAAACTTTAGCCCATAATGAACGGTTTAATATTTATCTCCCCAAGAAACCATGAACCTTGATTATCATGGGGTGTTGATAACATCATGGTTTCTTTATTTTTCACCTAACTAACTTTAAGTTCGTAATCATCCCACGGACAAATAACCAAGCCATTTCAAGGAGATTTTATGGCTGTCATATCATTAAAAACATTTCTGGAGGCTGGGGTACATTTTGGACATCAGACAAAACGCTGGCATCCAAAAATGGCCCCTTACATTTATGGTACTAAAAATGGAGTCCACGTTATTGATCTGCGACAGACCTTGTCGAAACTCAGGGAAGCATATGAGTATGTGAAAGTATCTGCTTCAGAAGGGAAAGTGCCTTTATTTGTTGGCACAAAGACCCAAATTCAGCGAATTGTTAAAGAAGAAGCCGAACGTTGTGAAAGTCCTTACATAAACTTTCGCTGGCTTGGTGGACTTTTAACAAACTTTGGTACAGTCAAAAAGTCAATTGCACGCATGAAAACATTTGAAGAGATTGCTGGCGAAGATGGAAACTATGAAGGGGTAATCAAAAAAGAAGCCCTGATGATGGAACGCAAGCGCATGAAATTGGAAAGATCTCTTGGTGGTGTACGTGATATGAAAAGTGTTCCCTCTATTCTTTTTATCACAGACTGTCATAAGGAGCAGCTTGCGTTGAAGGAAGCGCTAAAGTTGAGAATCCCTGTAATTGGAATTGCTGACACAAACTGTGATCCCACCGGTATTGATTATTTGATTCCCGGGAATGATGATTCTCCTCGGGCTGTTGCTTTATATGCAAATGTTATTTCCACAGCAGTAATTGAGGGTTTAGCTGAATATAAGCAGCGTAGGATTGTCACACCTGCTGAAGAAAAACCGAGTTTGAATAAATCCAAACTAAAAGAAAAGGATTCTGAACGTAAACAAATTGAAATTGAAGATCAATCTAACAACGCTCTACCAAAAATTGAGTCTTCCATTAAAAAAACTAAGACTAAATCAAATGGTAATAAAAAGAAAGAAAACGATACTAATGCTAATTTACTAGCTAATACTAAAGAGGAAGTAATTAGCACTAAAGATGTGGGAAATTCCAAGAAGGTTAACAAGAAGACAGATACTAAAAATAATGTAACTAAGAAGGCAAAAGATGAAACAGATTCTAACAAATCTACAAAAAATAAAGCATCTGCTGACTCAAAAAAACTTCCTGTTGAAACACCTGTAATTAAGAATAAAATAAAAGATCCCACCAAAACACTAGAAACAAAATCTACTAAATTAGCATCAAAAACACAGACAAAAAAATCTGCTGAAAAAAAAGAAAGAAAAATAGATCCATTAAATCTAACCGATGAAAAGAAAGGGGAAAAGACGGAAACTGAAAAATAGTCTTTACTCCCCGAAGTTTTCGCATCGAGGACTCTCATTGAAACAAAATTTAAACACAATTAAAGACAAAATCGGATGAAAACAATCACAGCTTCAGCAGTAAAGGAATTAAGAGAAGTTACAGGGGTTGCGATGATGGATTGCAAAAAAGCCCTTGTTGAAACAAATGGAAATATGGAAGAAGCAAAAGACTTCTTGCGTAAAAAAGGACAGGCAAAAGCTTTAAAAAAATCTTCCCGAGAAACTCGTGAAGGTGCAGTAGGATTTTCATCAAGCAAAGATGGCAAAACTGCAGGACTTGTACAGGTTACATGTGAAACTGATTTTGTTGCAAGAAATGAAAAGTTTCAGGGGTTAGTCAAAAAACTTGCAGAGCAAGTTTTAGTGAATGGAGAAAATGATCTTCTCCAACAGAATTTAATAGATGATGATGGGAATGTAGAGGTTTTGCTAACTGACACAATTGCTGAGCTTGGTGAGAATATGCAAATTCTTAACTGTAAAAAATTTAAAATTAATAATGGCTTAATCGGAGGCTATATTCACAGCAATGGCAAAATAGGAGTTGCTGTTCCATTGGAAACAGACCAACCGTGTTATGGAGATCAATTAAAATCTCTTGCTAAAGATATAGCGATGCATATTGCTGCATTTCAGGCTGAAGCAGTAAAACCCGATCAAGTTTCTAACGAAGTGCTTGAAAAAGAAAAAGAAGTCTTTATGGCCCAGGCTAAGGAATCCGGGAAGCCTGATGATATCATTGAAAAAATGATAGAGGGACGACTAAAAAAATACCTCAAGGAAATATGTGTAGAAAGCCAGCCATTTGTTAAAGACCCCCAATTTTCAGTTAGTCAAATTTTAGAACAAACGGCAAAAGAACTAGGAGTAAAAATAAATTTTGAAACATTTGAAAAATACCAGTTCTAAATTTTTTGCATGACCCCAAAATACAAACGTATCCTGTTAAAATTGAGTGGTGAAACTCTTGGGGGAGAAAAGGGCTTGGGATTTGATTATGAAACAGTCAGATCACTTGCAGAAAATGTAATCGCTGTACATAATCTCAATGTAGAAGTTGGGATAGTAATTGGTGGTGGTAATATCTTTCGTGGTTCAAATTCAACGGATGGTAATATTGGTAGAGTAGCAGGAGACCACATGGGTATGCTGGCCACAGTTATAAATAGTATCTGCCTTCAAGAAATGCTCGAGCAGAGGGGTATTTTAACCCGAGTCTTGTCAGCAATTGAACTTAACGCAATTGCTGAACCTTATATTAAGCGCAGGGCGGATCGACACCTTGAAAAAAAACGTGTTGTTATTTTTGCAGCTGGTACTGGGAATCCATTCTTTACCACTGACACTGCTGCTGTTCTTCGTGCTACAGAGGTTGGTGCAGAAATAGTGATTAAGGCAACAAAAACAAATGGTGTTTACGATAAAGATCCTTTAACTAACCCTGATGCTGTTCGATACGCTAAATTAAATTATGATGAAGTTCTAAATAAAAATCTTAAGGTAATGGATGCAACCGCAATTGCCTTTTGCAGAGATAACAAACTGCCCATTATTGTTGTAGATTACAGGGAAAAAGATACGATTCTAAAGGTAGTTTGTGGTGATAAAGTTGGAACATTGATTAATTAAGAAAATGGCACTGGAAAAAACTCAGGAAGTCGAGGAATTGATTTCCTTAATGATGGAAAGCTCAATTGAAAGTCTCAAACGTGAACTTAGCACTATACACGCGGGACGAGTTTCACCTTCAATGTTGGATAATGTTAAGGTTAGTTACTATGATAACCCAACACCCATAAATCAAGTAGCAAATATATCAACTCCAGAACCTCAACTTTTAGCTATAAGTCCATGGGAAAAAAAAATGATCAAGGAAATAGAGCGTAGCTTACAGGCAGCAAATCTGGGTTTCAGTATTTCTAATGATGGAAATATCATACGTGCAATTACTCCTCCTTTTACAGAAGAAAGGCGAAAAGATTATGTGAAGCAAATTAAGAAAATCGGAGAAGATTCAAAAATAGCAATTCGAAATGCCAGACGAGACGGGAATGATCAGCTTAAGCAATTGGAAAAAGATAAACACATTTCCCAAGATGAGGAAAAAACCGCTCAGGAGCAAGTTCAGAAGATTACTGATCAACATACAGGCATCGTAGATGATTTAATTGCTGCAAAAGAAAAAGAACTTATGACATTGTAGGAAACAAATGCTGGCTGCACTTTTGCACTCAATTTGGCAATACCAAGTTTTTAAATCTGTTGTTTTTCGTGGAGGAATGGCATTTCTAACAGCATATTTCCTGATTGTGTGGCTGATGCCATATGTCATTCGTATATTCCGCAAGAAAGGAATTACCTCAGATTTTATTACAACCCCTTATGATTTAAAGCCATATACTGGAGCACCGCCCATAATGGGTGGCGGGGTCTTGATTCTTGGGATTTTTCTTGGTGCTATACTATGGTGCAATCTTAACCAATATGTTGTGGCCCTCATGCTAATAATGCTTTCATTCGGTATTATTGGCGCTGTAGACGATGTCGCAAAAGTTATAAGCAAAAGACGAGTTGAGTCAGGTCGGGAACAGAGAAAAACATATAGTGAAAAAGCAGATGGCATCAGTGGGAAATGGAGATTGGCTGCACAATTTACTGTTTCTTTATTAATCGTAACTGGTTTATATTTATATGTAGATATCGACGGTCATCTTGTAGTGCCCCTCGTGCCCCTTAAAACAGCATATCCTTATCTTCCAAAGTATTTATTTATTCCGTTGATGACTATAATAATTGTAGGAGGTGCAAATGCCGTTAACTTGACAGACGGTATGGATTCACTTGCAACAGTTCCCTTGATGACTTGTGCAATGTTTGTTGGAATTGTTGCATATATAGGTGGAGACACAGATTTTTCTGCAAAACTTAAAATTCCCAGCCTTTCCCATGATATAAAGGAGTTGGCCGTATTATCTGCGTTAGTAATAAGTGCTGGAGTTGCTTTTCTTAAATACAATTCCCCCCCAGCATTAATTTATATGGGTGATTTAGGCGCACTTGCATTAGGAAGTATGGTTTCTGCTATGTTTATTTTTGTAAAAGCAGAGCTCTTTTTACCAATCGTAGGCGGTGTCTTTGTATTTTCTGTTCTCTCCTCTATCATCCAGCGCACCTTCTTTAGGTATATTTTGTGGCGTAAAGGCCGAAAAAAAGCTGAAAAATATCGCTTTTTTTTACGTTCTCCATATCATCATCACCTTCAACGTCTATGGACTTACTCAGATAAAGAGCAGGACGTTGTTTCTGTTTGGGTTATTTTGCTTAACAAATTAGGTTTTAATCCAGTTCCAGAAGAAAATAAACTTTTGACACCACAGGAAGTAAATAGCCGCGTTATTTGGCATATGCACCTAAAATCTATCTGGTTGTTTGTTCTCACTATGATCATATATTTTAAAGTAAGATGAATCATTTTTGAAATTATTTCAATTTATTTTTGATTATAATTTTAATGAAAACGTAAATCAATTTTGATAATTTGACAGGAATTTTTTAGTTAATATATGAACTTAAAAGGACAAACAGCATTGATCACTGGAGCAGGAAGGGGTATAGGTAAAACCATCGCTGCAAAATTGGCAAAATTAGGCTCAGATCTTGCCATTGTTGATATGAATCCTATTAGTAATAATGTGCTTAGAGAAATTGAGCAAAATGGTACGAAATGCCTTTCTTATCAATTGGACGTGACAGACGTTGATGAAGTTGACTCTGTAGTTAAAAAAATCATCGATGAGACTGGAAGCATTCACATTTTAGTAAATAATGCAGGTATAACGCAGGATAACCTTTTTATGCGCATGAAGCCGGAACAATGGTTGCAAGTCATTGACGTAAACCTCAATGGGGTATTTCATGTTACTAAAGCTGTAATTCGAACAATGGTTAAACAGCACTCAGGGAGAATCGTAAACATCTCTTCTGTGGTTGGGTTTTCTGGAAATCCTGGTCAAGTTAACTATAGTTCTACTAAATCTGGACTTATTGGATTTACCAAATCATTATCTCGGGAGGTTGGAACGCGAGGTATTACAGTAAATGCTGTTGCTCCTGGATTTATCAACACTAGTATGACTCAAGCTCTTAACGAAAACCAACAGCAAGCAATTTTAAGTCAAATTCCTCTGGGTCGAATGGGCGAGGCAGAGGATGTTGCAAATGCTGTTGCCTTTCTTGCCTCTGATGAGGCTTCTTATATTACAGGAACTGTTCTTCATGTAAATGGCGGTATGTACTGAACTTAAATAACGAAAACCAAAATAATTGACATTTACATCAATAAATGACAATTAAATGTGGCTCGTTTATGTTTAATTTAACCCTATAATAAAAAATAAAGATGGAAGATATAAAATCAAAAGTTATAAAAATCATCAGTGAGCAGTTAGGTAAAGATGAGTCTGAAATACAAATGAATTCTCACTTTATTGAAGATTTAGATGCTGATTCTCTTGATACTGTCGAGTTGGTGATGGCTCTGGAAGAAGCGTTCGAGATTGATATACCAGACGATGCCGCAGAAAAAATTAGCACAGTCCAATCTGCAGTTGATTTTATAGTTGAAGCCAAAAACTAATATTTTTCATAACTAAGTAATTTATCGATTAAAAATATAATGGGAATTATTATTGCTGAACATTTATAATTTTAAGAAAACATGGGAAATCGTGTTGTTGTTACAGGGCTTGGCTGCGTAACTCCACTTGGAAATAATGTCCCTACAACTTGGGAGGCCTGTTCTAAAGGAAAGTCTGGTATTGATAGGATATCTCATTTTGATCCTAAAGCACTACGTTGTCAGATTGCAGGTGAAATAAAAGATTTCGAATTACCTGACATAGTCCCTCAAAAAGAAGCAAAAAAAATGGATCTTTTTATTCAGTACTCCATTAAGGCCACTCAGGAAGCTTTACTTGACGCAAATTTTGAGATTACCGAAGATCTCGAAGAAGATGTTGGAGTCTCTATGGGCGTAGGCATAGGGGGATTGGGTTGTATTGAGCGATACTCAAGAATTATTGATGATTACGGACCTAAACGTGTGAGCCCCTTTTTCATACCGATGACATTAAGCAACCTTGCTCCAGGTTATGTTTCACTTTTATTTCGAGCAAAAAGCTACACAGCATGTTCAGTATCTGCATGCACATCTTCTAATCATGCAATTGGTACCGCAGTTCGCACGATTGAACGAGGGGATGCAAAAGCTGTAATTGCAGGAGGTGCTGAATCAAGTGTTACACCATTGGGAATAGCTGGCTTCGCAGCGATGCACGCTTTGAGTACACGAAACGAAAATCCTCAAACTGCAAGTCGCCCTTACGACAGGGACCGAGACGGATTCATTATGGGAGAAGGTTCTGGAATGATGATTTTAGAGGATTTAGAATTTGCAAAAGCCCGAGGTGCAAGAATTTATTGTGAAATAACTGGTTATGGATTCAGCTCTGATGCACATCACATAACAGCTCCTTCCACAGAAGGTCCCGCAAGAGCCATGAAAATGACTCTTAAAGACTCAAAATTGAATCCTGAAGAAATAAACTATATCAACTCCCATGGGACCTCAACCCCTGCAGGAGATCTAAATGAACTAAAAGCAATAAAAATGGCGCTTGGAAAAAAAGCAGCTAGCAAGCTCTCGATAAGCTCAACAAAATCTATGACTGGGCATCTTCTGGGAGCAGCTGCTGCAATTGAAGCAATTTTTTGTATTAAGGCTTTACATCACAATTATGTACCTCCCACAATGAATATCGAAAATCTAGACTCTGAATGTGATTTAGATGTAACTCCAAATAATGGTAAAAACAGAGAATTGCATGCTGCTATGTCAAATGCTTTTGGGTTTGGTGGTACAAATGCCTCAATAATTTTCCAGAAAATTTAATATTCAAATTTTTTATACTCTATCTAGAACCGATTTATACAACATCAAAATCTTTTAAATGTTTAAGAAAATGAGCAGTACTGAATATCAAGTAGACAGAAAAGAACTTAACTTCGTTGTTAATGAGACTTTAAAAGCAGGTAAATTATGCGAATTACCAAATTTTACTGAGTTTGACGAAGAAATGTTTACTATGATAATAAATGAAGCAAGTACGTTTGCTGAACAAGTACTTGCTCCTCTCAATGTGAATGGTGATAGGCAAGGCTGCAGAATTGAAAATGGAGCTGTGGTAACACCAGACGGTTTTTCTGATGCTTGGAAACAGTTAGGAGAAGGAGGTTGGTTGAGCATGAGCTTACCTCCTGAGTTTGGTGGTCAGGGAATTCCTGAAGTAATTGCTGTTATCGGTAAAGAAACTCAGCTTGCAGCTAATCAGGGATTTACCATTGGAGCATCTCTTACAACTGGTGCGGCAAACCTAATCTACACATTTGGATCTGATGTTCAAAAAGATGATTTTTGTCAAAATATGTTTAGCGGTAAGTGGGCTGGTACAATGTGTCTCACCGAACCTCATGCAGGTACTGCTGTAGGTGATGTTATCACAAGCGCTACAAAACAGGATGATGGCCATTATTTAATTAAAGGTACCAAGCAGTTTATAACTAACGGAGACCACGATATGGCAGAAAACATTGTTCACCTATTGCTGGCTCGTACACCAAATTCACATAAAGGCACAAAAGGAATAAGTCTTTTCATTGTCCCCAAAAAACGACCAGACGGGGCACAAAATGACATAAACTTAGTCAGTATTGAGCACAAAATGGGAATTAACGGTTCCCCAACGTGTGTACTCTCGTTTGGTGATAATAACGATTGTCATGGTTATTTGTTAGAAGCAGAAAATATGGGCATGGAGCAAATGTTTAGACTTATGAATGAAGCCCGATTGCTTGTCGGACTGCAAGGACTTGCAGGAGCAAGTGCTGCTGTGCAAAACGCATGGGCGTACGCTAATGAGCGTACACAAGGACCATCATTAATTGATCCAGAAAAGAAAGCCTCGATCATCGAGTTCCCAGATGTACGCAGAATGCTAATGCATATGAAGGCTGTTACAGAAGGACTCAGAGCTATTATGTACACAACAGCATGGTACATAGATATGGCAAATCATGGACCTGAGGAAAGTCGTGAGAAATACCAAGATTTGCTTGATTTACATATTCCTATCTGCAAATCATTTGGAACAGACCAAGGTTTTGAGGTAGCACGAACAGGCTTACAGGTACTAGGAGGAGTAGGTTTTACAAAGCATTTTCCTCTTGAGCAAAATATACGTGATCAGAAAATTGGTTCTATTTACGAAGGCACTAATGGAATACAGGCTCTCGATCTGGTTGGAAGAAAATTTAATAGCAAAAAGGGTCAGTTACTCAAAGTTTTAGAAAAAGAATTATGTTGGTTTGATAACCGTTCAACTGAGGGAGAGCTAACTGCCTGGGTTTCCGAATGGAATAACTACCGAAAATTGATGAACGAAAGCATTGACTGCATGAGTAAAATAGGAGAAACAAAAGGCAAGGACGGATATGTACTTTATGCTGCTAATATGCTGGATCTTATGGGTGATGTACTATGTTGTTTTTATCTGCTAAAACAAGCAGAAACAGCTCAAATTAAATGGAACACGATAAGTGCCCAAACTGTTTCACAGGAAGAATTACTTGCAGATAATAAAGAGGCACAATTTTATTGGAATAAGTTGCGCACAGTTGAATATTATGTTTGGAGTGTCTTACCCCGGGCATTGGCAAACGCAAAAACAATCAAAAACTCAAACCTTTCACCTCTTAATGCTTGTTTATAAGTGGATAAATATTTTGTTTATATCGTTATAAACTTACAAAAAACTAACTTTAATTTATTCCCTTTCACAAAAAAATATGTGATTTTAGTACCTTCTTTAAAGTTTTAAATACACAAAAATATTCAAAAAGACTAATCAAACTTTTGAATCTTCATTTCGTTACTTCCAACTCCAACAAATTCCGAGAATTATCTCAGCTTTTAGAGTGCCATTTGTCTCAAATTGAGTTTGATTTAAAAGAAATACAAACCACTGATCTCCAAGATTTGGTAAAGTTTAAACTCCAACAAGCATACGAACTTGTTAAGTCACCAGTCATAGTAGAAGACACCTCCCTTTATTTTGTGGCTTGGAATAAACTCCCTGGGCCACTGGTTAAATTTTTTCTTAAGAATCTAGGCTTATCAGGAATGGTTAGGGCATTAGATGAATTCAACAATAACTCTGCCAGTGCTACCTGTTGTTTGGGTTTCACTCAAGACGGGAAAAGCATGCAAATGTTTGAAGGAAAAGTTAAAGGCTTTATAGTTAATCCAAGAGGTTCCCAGAATTTTGGATGGGATTCAATTTTCCTTCCTGAAGGATGCCAAAAAACATTTGGTGAAATGTCCTCACATGAAAAAAATGAAATTTCACCACGTGGAGTGGCTGTACAAAAATTTAATCACTTCTTAAAACTGCAGGCAGAGCAAAAGTAACATTCTCCTGAACTATTTTAAGGTCCCTTACCTGACTTGAAGAAAATATTTTCTTTAGTCCAGAAACAACTCCTTGCAGAATATCTTCAGGAGCAGATGCTCCAGCTGTTACACCAATCCTCTTTATTCCTTTAAACCAGTTGGGATTTAATTCTTGCTCTGATTCTATTCTGCGTGCTTTCACTCCAGTTGACTTTGCAACTTCTAATAGGCGCACTGAGTTTGAACTGTTTGGTGCTCCAACAACAATGACTAGGTCCACTTCTTTACTTAATGCCTTGACCGCATTCTGACGATTTTGTGTGGCATAGCAAATATCGTTTTTTGCAGGACTCTGGATTTTTGGGAATCGCTTTTTCAGTGCACTAATAATTTCTGCAGTATCATCAAGGGACAAAGTTGTTTGAGTTATATAACCTACCTTATTTTCATCCTGAACCACCAATTTTTGAACCTCACCTAGATTCCCCACTACAATAATTCTCTCTGGAGCCTCACCTACAGTGCCTTGAACCTCAACATGTTTATGGTGACCAATAAGAATTATTGTGAAATCTTTCTGGGCATAACGCTGCGCTTCTCCATGCACTTTTGTTACAAGCGGACAGGTTGCATCCAAAACCTTTAATTTCCTTTTTTCAGCTATTTTACGAACCACAGGAGACACCCCATGAGCAGAGTAAATTGCGCGTGAACCCAAAGGAATTTCGTTAATATTTTCTACAAAAATCGCACCTCTCTCTCGAAGACGTTGCACTACATGTTTATTGTGCACTATCTCATGCTGGACATAAATTGGAGAACCATATTTTTGCAATGCTTTTTCAACAATTGTTATGGCGCGGTCCACACCAGCACAGAATCCACGAGGACTCGCAAGTACAAGTTCAATAGTCTCAGATGGTTTTTTTAGATCCATTTTCAGTAAGTACAGATTATATGGTTTGCATTTTGCTCTAATAATTCTATAAAGGAATGAAAAACATTTCAATCTGTCTGCTCAAAAGTGACAAAAACTTCAAAGTAAACTCCAAGCAATGAGTAATGAAAACATACGCCGCAAAGCCAAATGGAAAAGATTGGAGGCAACCACAAATTTTTATCCTACTTATGTAGACGGGAAAAAAGATAAGGTCACACCTACAACAGCTGTATTTACAACACAGTTTCAAACTGTCGTTCCTCGCTACAACTTATCAATGACTGAAACACGAAATAAAGGAACTGGTCCCACATTTTTGGAAATAGAATATCAGCCAACATCACTTCGTCACAAAACTATAAAAAAAACTAAGGAAAATGTTCCCTACAAACCTGAGCCACTTTTTAAACTACCCCGCCATAAGAAAAAGAAAATTCGCACTGATTTCTGGAAATAATACCTTCCATTCAAAAGACTTCCTTAAAGGAAATTAAATCAAAACGTGATAGAGTTAATCTTAAAATTCTAAAAAATGTTTAACCAAAAAAATATTTCCTTATTTAACATTCCAAAATATTCAAAAAATGTCTATTTTTTCCTAAATTAATTTGTGTAGAAAATAATTTGACAACTACGCTAATTATTTGATTTAATGGTGTGTTGATCTATCTGCAATTAACTTTTATGTTTGAAACGCTTTCTACAAAATTATCTAACACCCTACGCAAAGTTCGAGGACAAGGACGCCTAACCGAAGAGAACCTAAACCAAACTCTAGATCGCGTCAAAATGGCGCTGCTTGAGGCAGACGTAAATTTTAGGGTGGTCAAGGCTTTTCTGCGCTCTGTTAAAGAAAGAGCTATTGGTCAGGAAGTACAATCCAGCCTTACTCCAGGACAGCAATTTATCAAAATTGTTAATGAAGAGTTAACAGAAATGTTGGGGGGCGCAAATTCAGGTTTTGCTGAAACGCAAGATACCCCTTTGATAGTAATGATGGTTGGCCTGCAGGGATCAGGAAAAACCTCTTCTGTGGGGAAGTTGGCCAAGCATTTCCAATCAGAAGGCAAAAGACCATATTTAATTCCTGCAGATATTTACCGGCCTGCGGCAATTGAACAACTTCAAGTTTTGGCAGACACTTTAGATATTTCCTGTTACCAGTCTCGCAATAATCAGAAACCCTTGGATATAGTTAAACTTGGCTTGAACGAGGCAAAGCAACAAGAAGCTGAAATAGTTTTTATTGATACTGCGGGTCGTTTGCATTTGGATGAGGGATTAATGGATGAATTAAGAAGAATTAAATTATCCATACTGCCTCATGAAATTATATTTGTCGCAGACGCAATGACAGGACAGGAGGCCGTCAATGTGGCAAATGGCTTTAATGAAAGCCTAGACATATCCGGAGTGATTTTGACCAAAATGGATGGAGATGCTCGCGGTGGAGCTGCCCTGTCAATTAGAGCAATCACCCAAAAACCGATAAAGTTTCTTGCTGTTGGAGAGAAGCTGGAAAATCTTGAAGCATTTCACCCAGAGCGAATTGCTTCGAGAATTTTGGGAATGGGCGATATGCTCTCCCTGATAGAAAAAGTAGAAGATTCTTTCAGCGAACGTGAAGCCCTACAGATGCAGAAAAAGTTAAGGAGCAACGAATTTACACTTGAAGATTTCAGAGAACAGTTGCGTTCGATGCGAAAAATTGGCTCCATGAAGGATGTTTTAGGCATGTTGCCAGGAATGAACAATTCGGCAATGCACGATGCCAACATTGATGACCAAAAACTAGTTAAGATCGATGCCATCATTTCTTCGATGACAATTAAGGAAAGGATAAATCATAAGCTTATGAATGGTTCACGAAGGTTAAGAGTAGCCAAAGGAAGTGGTACAACTGTTAGTGAAATAAATCGCCTGCTTAAGCAATTTGCCCAAATGCGAAAAATGATGCAGAAACTGTCAAAGGTTTCTAGCCCTGGCAAGGCTATGCGTATGATGCAGGACATGATTCCTAGCTAGATGTTGACAATTATTTCATTTTTTCAACAAATTTTACCTTTAGCTTGTACAAAACTTAAACAGAAATATTAGCAATATTTAACATGGTAAGAATTCGTCTCGCCAGAGGTGGCGCAAAAAAGAAACCCTACTACCGAATTATAGTTGCAGACCAGCGCTGTAAACGCGACGGCCGATATCTTGAGCGCATTGGATTTTATAATCCTATGGTCAAGGAGAATCGTTTTGAGATTGATGCAGAGCGCCTAAAGCACTGGCTTTCTGTTGGAGCTCAACCCAGTGACCGGGTTGGTAAATTAATGAAGCTGGCTAATATCAAGATATAAAAAGCTTAGCGGAGTTTATCGTATTTATCGATAAAGGCCGAAATGACTAATTATAATGATTATGATGAGCATACGTGGATTGCCACCATTGTTGGAGCTCATGGTATAAAAGGGGCAATCAAGGCAAGGTATGTTACCAATGCGCCAGAATATTATCTTGAAAAGAAGACATTTTTTATTGAGAAAGATGAAATTTTAAGTCCCTTAGATATAATACACATTTACCAGTCAAAAAATTGTTGGATTATTCTTTTTGATGAAATTAATTCCCGCAACGAGGCCGAAGTTATTAAGGGCTCTAGATTACTTTTGCCTGACAATCAATTGAAACCTCTCGAGAACAATGAGATATTTTTACATAAGATTATAGGCTGTCGAGTAGAAGATCAAAAAGGCAAAATTTTAGGAAAAATAACCGATGTCATGGAAACTGGTGCAAACAACGTCTATGAAGTAAGTAATGGAAGTTCGGCTTTTTTGGTCCCAGATGTTACACATGTAGTGCTTGAACTAAATGTTGCAACACAAAGAATGATCATCGACCCTTTACCGGGATTAATTGATACCAGCTGAAGAGAGACATGTTGCGCTTCGAGGTTCTGACATTATTCCCCGAAATTTTTTATTCTTTCCTTGAAGAAAGTTTGATTAGGCTTGCAATTGCAAAGGGACTTTTGGATGTCAGTCTTGTAAATTTTCGCAAAAACGGGCTTGGGAAGCACCTTCAAGTCGATGATTCACCATATGGCGGTGGGCCTGGAATGGTTCTGCGAATTGAGCCTGTTTATTTAACGCTTAAGGAACAAAAAAATTTTCACCTAAATCAGGGGCGTGAAACACATACAATATTAATTTCACCCCAAGGTAAGACCTTTACTCAAAAAAAGGCAAAGGAACTGAGTCAAAAAAATTCAGTTCTGACATTGGTTTGCGGACGTTATGAAGGTTTTGATGAAAGAATAAGAAGTCTGGTGGATGAGGAAATATCGGGTGGTGATTTTGTTTGTATGGGTGGTGAAGTTATTTCTATGGCTATAATTGAATCTGTCAGCCGACTTCTACCTGGATTTCTAGGCAATCATAGATCAACTGAACAGGAATCATTTTCTCAATCTCTGTTGGAGTATCCACAATATACACGTCCAGCAAGTTTTGCTAACATGAATGTTCCGGAAGATTTGTTGTCTGGTAATCATGAAAAAATTGCCCAATGGCGCCAAGAGCAAGCTAAGACACGTACAAAAAAAAGACGTCCTGATTTAATTTGAAGAATTCTGTCAATTTAATAAAGTTTTCTCAAACTAGATAGGAGTATTATTAAGTAAATAACAAATAATTCTGAAATTATTTTATCAGATTTAACAATAAACTTTTTCATCGGAAATAAACAATGTCTACTGCAATGGAACTAACAGAGCAATCTCAATTGCGCAACGAATTACCCAACTTACGAGTAGGTTCGAACGTTCGTGTTAATTACCGTATTACGGAAGGAAACAAAGAACGCATTCAGGCTTTTGAGGGAGTTATAATCGGCAAACACGGAGGTGCCCGTAACAACAAGGCCACTTTTACCGTCCGTAAAGTAACACAGGGATATGGAGTAGAACGTATTTTTCCACTTCATTCTCCTAGAATTGAAAGTATTGATGTAATCAAAATAGGTAGGGTACGTCAATCTAAACTTTACTATTTGCGTGAACGTAAAGGGAAAGCAGCTCGAATCAAGGAACGTATTAATGCGCGTCCAGCAGAAGAAATTAAGACCGACACTTGAATTTGAAAATGCGGCTTATAGTCGTGGATTCAGCAAGATTGCTGGTATCGATGAGGCAGGAAGAGGTCCTCTAGCAGGGCCAGTAGTTGTTGCTGCGGTTATTTTAGGGAACAATTGGAATATGAAGGTTGAGCTAAATGATTCAAAACAGCTTACATATAAAAAAAGACAAGAACTTTACGATCTGATTTGTGAAAAGTCTTCAGCATTCAAGATAATCTCTATTTCTCCACAGGATATAGACCGATTAAATATTCTGCAGGCAACTTTGCTTGGGATGAAGCGTTGCTCTGCTTTAATCTGTCCTGAACCAGATTATCTCCTTGTTGACGGGAATCACTATCCGGACACTAACATATTTGGTCAGACAGTAGTAAAAGGTGATTGTCTTTCCAAAAGTATTGCTGCGGCATCGATTTTAGCGAAAGTGACTCGAGATAGAAAGATGGTTGAGTTTGGTGCAATGTATCCTAAATGGGGCTTTGAAAGACACAAAGGCTATCCCACAAGGAAACACAGGGAAGCAATTGCCGAACACGGACTGTCTCCAATACATAGGCGTTCATTCAGGCTTTAACCTTTACAGAAGAGTATGCTATGACTAAGTAATCGCAATGCCTAGTTAAAAAAAGAGAATAAATTGAGTGTGGGTTTTTTAATATTTGTAATTAAGTATTTTTGAATTTATTACAAATAAATAATTATAGAAATTAATATTGTTGCTCCAAGCGTGTAAGAGATTTATCCTGTTAATTAAAAAAGATTTTAGTAAAATCAAACTTTGTCTTTCTTTGTTAGGAACAAAAAAATTAAGAAACTAAGAAATCACAAGGAATTTATCACAGACAAAAAAACTCAACCAATTGCTTCCCAATCTTGAGGGAATTGCATTGCATTAGACTGCAAGAACTAAGAATCAAATTTTTTTTGTATAACCTATTTTAAAAAAAGGAAAAATCTATGGCTAACCATAAATCAGCTCTTAAAAGAGTTCGACAGACGGCAAAACGTACATTACATAATCGCTCGATGCGGGCAGATCTTAGAACAAATATTAAAAAATTTCGACTTCTTCAAGAAAGTGACAGTCTAGAGAAAGCACGAGATGAATATACCAATTTGCAAAAAAATATAGATAAAGCTGTTACTAAAGGTGTCCTGCATAAACGTACCGGAGCACGATATAAATCTCGCTTAGCACTGTCCCTAGCTAAAAAAACTTCCAGTTGAAAAATCATTTATGATTGCAGAATAAATAAAATTAGCGTTACCCCCCAAGATCATATAAATATCAACTTTATAGTTGACTCGCCTTCATGCTATACTAGGGTTTACCTTAGGTTTAAGGAATAGGTTTTAAAATAATTAGATCCGTAGTATATGGACTCGCATTTTATTTTACGCAGAATAAGTAGTTTAGCAGGGATAGTTCCTATTGGGCTTTTTCTTGTATACCATCTATATATGCAGCTATATCTTCATTCCGGTGCAGAAATATATAATAATGAGGTCAATAGTTTCTATGACAGTCCCCTTGCAACGTGGGCATTGATAATTGTCGTTTATATCCCTCTTTTATTGCATTCTATTATGGGAGTTATTCTGGTTTTTGATAATAAAATACAACCTTCATACACATATTTCTCCCATCTTCTATACTGGCTTCAGCGCTTAAGTGGAATAGGAGTACTGCTTTTCATAATTGCACATATATGGAATGCCAAGCTTGGCCCCTGGATTGAAGGTACGTGGGGAACACATTTTGAGCACCTTTCAAGTGGATTTACGGACCCTGAAACTGGAATGATAACTAAGACTGTTTATGTATTGGGTGTAATCGGTGCAGTGTTTCATTTCTCTAATGGCCTCAATACATTTTGCATGACTTGGGGTATTGCACTAACACCAACTTCTCAGAAAAGGGTACGCATTTTTAGTTATTTAGTATTTATTTTTTTAATTGTAAGCACTTTTTACGCACTTTCAGCAATCTGGTAATAAGAAAAATATCGATGAGTAAACAACGAGTTATTGTAGTTGGCGGAGGATTAGCCGGTCTTGCAGCGACCATGAAAGTTGCTGAACTTGGAATGTCTGTATTGCTTATTTCATTTTTGCCTGTTAAACGGTCACACTCAGTTTGTGCCCAAGGGGGGATAAATGGAGCTGTCAATATCAAAGGTGAAGGCGACTCACCTGAAATCCATTTTTATGATACTGTCAAAGGTGGAGACTTTTTGGCAAATCAACCACTATGCAAGGACATGTGTCACCAAGCACCATACATCATCAACCTTATGGATCGTCTTGGAGTGAATTTTAACCGTACTCCTGAAGGAAATCTTGATTTTCGTAGATTTGGAGGAACACTCTATCACCGTACAGCTTTCGCAGGAGCAACTACAGGACAGCAGTTATTGTATGCCTTAGATGAACAGGTTCGTCACTATGAGGTGCAGGGTCTAGTTGAAAAAATGGAGTTACATGAATACCTTGGTGCTGTATTGAATAATGAAGGCCGATGTGTTGGTGCAGTCATAAACAGTCTCCGTACCGGAGAAATAATAACGGTAAAAGGTGACGCCGTTATATTGGCCACAGGTGGACCCGGACTAGTTTATGGTCGTTCAACTAATTCCACGGTCTGCACTGGTACTGCTGTCACTTCTGCTTATCTCCAAGGTGCTAAATACGGCAACGGCGAGTTTATTCAAATCCATCCCTCTGCAATTCCGGGTCGAGATAAACTACGTTTAATGAGTGAATCTGCGCGTGGTGAAGGAGGTCGAGTCTGGGTACCAAGGAAGGCAGGAGATTCTAGAAAGGCAAAAGATATTCCAGATAAAGAGCGATTTTACTTTCTTGAGGAACGCTACCCTCTTTATGGGAATCTTGTTCCACGAGATGTAGGTGCAAGAGAAATATATGATATTTGCGTAAATGAGGGCCTCGGAGTTAAGGGTGAAATGAAAGTTTATCTCGACTTGACTCATCATACTCAGGAATTTCTAGATCGTAGACTTGGAGGAATTCTTGAGACATATGAAAAATTCACTGGTGTGGATCCTCGCAACGAACCAATGGAAATTTTCCCTGCAGTTCATTATTCGATGGGAGGAATTTGGACCGACTATACACCAACTGTAGATGGCTTGATTGATTACCAGTCACCAAGCAACCAAATGACTAACATAAAAGGTCTTTATGCCGCAGGAGAAGCAGACTATCAATATCATGGTGGTAATAGACTTGGAGCGAACTCCCTTTTGAGCTGCATATATACGGGGCTGATGATGAGTCCGGGAGTTATCAATTATGTTAATAATCTTCCTGAAACTGCGGAAGATATTCCTCAAAAAACTTTTGATGATACCTGTAGGCAATGGCAGGAGAAATTTTCAAATATTAAAAAAATGAATGGAAGTGAGAATCCTTATTCCCTTCATAGGGAACTTGCTGAACAGATGATTACCAATGTTTTGATTGTGCGCCAAAATAATAAACTCGAAACAACGCTGGATAAAATCAATGAGTTTGAATCCCGCTGGAAAAATATAGCCTGTCTGGACACAAGCGACTGGTCAAATCCAGTACCAAGTTTTATCAATCAGCTCTGGAACATGATTCATCTTTCAAAGGTAATCACTAAAGGAGCGCTGATGAGAGATGAATTTCGTGGATCACACTACAAACCCGAGTTTGATCTGGAGCAGCCAGATGATTTCCAGCCAGATACATATGTCGAATTTGAAAAACAGAAAGCTAACGGTGGTTTAAATGAAAGTGCTTTTGATAAGCAGCATTTAGCATATATGAAACGATATGCAGCAAATAATGAAAAGTGGCTAAAAACAACCATAGCAGAATATAAAAACGGAACTACAGGTTTAGAAGGTGGTCCTGAAATTTCTTTTGAGGATGTAGACACATCACTCATTTCTCCACGCCCACGAAAATATAACTAAAAAATATGTTAGATACTTTAACTTTCAAAATTAAACGTCAGAATAATGCTGAATCGAGTCCATACTGGGAAAATTTCGTCATTCAGTATATTCCTAATTCCAATGTAATTTCATGTTTGATGGACATCCAGACCAATCCTGTAAACTCAAAAGGGGAAAAGGTAGCTCCAGTTGTCTGGCAAAGCAACTGTTTAGAAGAAGTTTGCGGGTCTTGTACGATGGTTATAAATGGAAAAGTTCACCAGGCTTGCAGTGCATTAATTGATAAATTGGAAAAACCAATAATATTGGAGCCAATGAGTAAATTTCCGGTTATAAGAGATTTAATCGTTGATCGTTCAAGAATGTTTGATGCACTTAAGAAAGTACAAGCATGGGTCTCCGCAGATGGCTATCATGACCTTGGTCCGGGTGACAGTCAATCACAAAGCGTACAGGAAGTCGCCTACAAACTATCTGAATGTATGACATGTGGATGCTGCGTAGAAGCATGCCCCCAATATACAAAAGATAATAACTTTCTTGGTGCAGCAGCAATCAACCAGGCACGCCTTTTTAACATTCATCAAAAAGGCAATGACATTACTGAGCAGCGCCTTGATACTCTAATGCAGGAAGGTGGCATATCTGACTGTGGAAACGCACAAAACTGTGTTGAGGTTTGCCCAAAATCCATTCCTCTCACTGAATCTATTGCAGAAATTGGTCGTCAGGTTTCCGGCAAATTATGGCGAAACATATTTAAGGCATAGAGCAATTTAAGTAAGCCAAATAATGCCTACATGCCCAAAAATTCCTCCGCCAAAATCCCTAAACGTTTTCTGCTTGTCCGTACAGACCGGGTAGGTGACACTATTCTTACTCTGCCTGCAGTAACCGCATTACGGGAAAATTATCCCAACGCATTTATCTCATATCTTGCACAAGACTATACAGTACCCCTGATTGAGAAGTATGAAGGAATCGATCTTTTGCTGACTTATGAGCCTGAAGGTATTCACAGTGGATGGAAGGGACTTTTTAGACTAAGTAATCAGCTGGAAAATCTTAATTTTGACGTAGTTCTGCTTTTTTACCCCAGACCCGAATTAGCTTTAGCTTTGTGGTTGGCAAAAATTCCCGTCCGTATTGGTACAGGGTTTCGTTGGTATTCATTCCTAATGAATAAACTTATCTTTGAGCATCGAAAGAACTGTGAGAAACATGAGTCCGAATATAATCTATCACTCCTTGATTCGCTGCTGCATAATCAGACTAGTAAACCTGAATACAAGTTTAAAAAATGGACTCCCGAAACATGGTGGAAAGAATTCAGCAAGGAACTGAATTTTAATGACTACGCGATTGTTCATGCCGGAAGCGGTGACTCTGCACCAAACTTAAATGCTTCACAATACATACTTATAATTCAACTGCTTCTAAAAAATACCAACTGGACCGTTTTACTGACTGGCATTTCAGAAGAGGAAAAACTGGTAAGTGAACTTGCAAATAGCTTCCCAAAAGAGCGAGTTAAAAAAGTAACAGGTCGTTTTTCGCTGGCAGAATTATTTTCTGTGATTCGTAATTCTTCCTTACTGATTTCAAGTAGCACCGGACCTTTACATCTCGCAAATGCTGCCGGGACACCACTGCTAGGGTTTTTCTGTCCAGCAAAACCGCATACTTCTGTTCGCTGGGGGCCATATAATCAGCAAGAATGGGTAGTGTCACCAAAAATTAATGAACCTGAGACTTGTCAGTTAAAAAAATGTCATTACGGTGGATGTCTACAAAAGCTAACTGAATTAGAAATTACAGAAGTATTATGTAATCAAAGATTAAAAGAATTGAAAACATAATTTAATTAAAGACGACACATGCTCAAGACCCAATCCTGGAATTACTTTCAGCAGCATTGCCTGCATATTCCTGAACTAGGAATGTCTATTGATACATCTCGAATGAATGCTCCCGACAATCTTTCTGATACACTGCGGGAAAAATTCAACATTGCCTTGGAGAAAATGCAGGAATTAGAAAAAGGAGCAATTTCAAATCCTGATGAAAATCAAATGGTTGGTCATTACTGGCTGCGTAATCCTGACTTAGCTCCCAATGAAAGTATTCAAAAACAAATAATTAGTACCCTAGAAAAAATTCAACAATTTGCATTAGAAGTACATCAGAAAAAAATAAAACCTAAAAATTCTACAAAATTCCGTTATGTGCTTTCTCTTGGAATTGGTGGATCATCATTAGGCCCTCAATTAATTCAAAGTTCTCTTGGCTCACATGAAGAACATATGAAATTTTATTTTATAGACAATACTGACCCCGATGGAATAGACAGAACTATTTCCTCAATCGGAAAAGGATTATCAGAGACACTGATAATAATTATTTCAAAATCAGGCAACACTTTAGAAACACTTAACGCCATGATTGAGGTAAGAGAATACTTCAACAGAGCTGGACTTGATTTTGCCAGACATGCGGTTGCAGTCACTGGAGAGACCAGTCAGCTTGCTAAGATTGCCTCAAAAGAGAAATGGATAAGATGCTTTCCAATGTGGGACTGGATTGGTGGAAGGACTTCAATTCTTTCTGTAGTGGGATTGCTTCCAGCAGCTTTACTTGGTCAAAATATCAATAATCTTTTGGGTGGTGCAAAGATAATGGATGAGTTGACTCGCAGTACAAAAATTAAAGAAAATCCTGCTGCTTTACTGGCTTGGATGTTGCATCATGCCGGCGGAGGCAAGGGACAAAAAGCAATGGTAATGCTGCCATACAAGGACAGGCTTTGTCATTTAAGTTCTTATCTTCAGCAACTGGTCATGGAATCAGTGGGTAAGGAAAAAAATCTAAAAGGTAAAATTGTAAACCACGGATTAACAGTTTATGGAAGCAAGGGCTCAACTGACCAACATTCCATTGGACAGCAGTTGAGAGATGGTCCCGACAATTTTTTTGTGGTATTCATCGAAGTCCTCAAGGACAGAGAATATCTCAGCATTGAGGTTGAACCAAGCGTTACTTCTGGAGATTTTCTACAGGGTTTTCTGCTTGGAACTCGAGATGCTCTTTTTCAAAAAGGACGAGCATCACTAACCATAACTCTGGAAGAAATAAATCCACAAACTCTGGGGGCCCTAATTGCACTTTTTGAACGCGCTATAGGTCTGTATGCAAATTTAATTGGGATAAACGCTTACCACCAACCGGGAGTGGAAGCAGGAAAACTAGCAGCAGCCGATATAATAAAAATCTCAATTAAAATACTAAACTATCTAAAGACAAACCCAAGGCAAAAATTTGATGCTGTTACAATTTCTGATGCAATTAACGAAAGCGAAAACACAGAAACAGTTTACAAGCTTCTGCAACACCTCGCCGCAAACCAAAGAGTTCTCAAATTTCCTGAAAAAGTGCAGTTTGCTTCCTTCTTTCAGGCATACAATTAGCAGGCTAATATGGCAACAGTGGAACCCGATCTGCAATTTCTTATTAACGAATGCGGTTGCCTTATCATTAAGAGTTAAGATGTTCTCTCCAAAACCAATGCAATTATTGTTTCCCTTGCCTGCATTCTCTTTAATCAACTGCTTGTCTGAATTGACATTTCGAACAAAATACATTAATTTGCAGGTGAAATGTATTGCTTCAGAAACGCTTTCTTATTTGACATCATGTGCAGTAAAGGCTAGAAAGTTCTGGCCTGAAGGAGAAATGTCTTACTTTCAAGCTGCTCAAAGGGCAAACTACAAAAAAACATGCGCAACCATGAGAGCCGTTCTGCTCATTATTATTTTGTGCATGCTAACCCCGCTTTTCGCTGTTTATGCAGAGGATGATGCTGAGATACTGATATTTAGTCTATCACCAGAGAAAGTAGAAGAGAAGATAGGTGTCCTCAAAATTCAGATCAGTACCTACAGTCCAATCAAGGAAGTTACTGTAAGAGGTAAATCACAAAAATTTCCAAAGGACGCGAGTCTTATTTGGCTGAAATTTCCATACACGCTTAACTTCGGCGTTAATAACTTTGAAGTATATGTCAAAACCCTGAACGGAGAAGCTAAGAAAACGCTTAGGCTGATATATGAAACTCCGGAATTACTCAGAAAGGCAAAGCTCGGAGACAGTTTTCAACTAATCAGCATTATTGGAAGCACGATTAGTGACAATATTGAGAAGGCCGAAGACAACGCTACAAAATCTAAAGCTTTTTCTTCAAGTATTTTATTTGTGCCTTCTTACCGTTTTGATGTGATGGACGACTCCAGTATTTATCTGCGTGGAGTTCTTATGGGAGACCAACATCATGATGGACAGTTTGAACCCAAGGAAGTATTGTTTAAACAGGTAAGTATTGAGTGGGAAGAGAGTTCAAGCTGGGTAGGAAACCTAACTATTTCTGTTGGGACTAATGAAGCAGGAACACGAGATATCCCAGAATCAACTATTCCAAGAGACAGCCTCTCTGATAAATATAAACGAGCCACAAGGGACAACATCTATACTATTAAAGCCAAGAAAGAACTGGATAAGGAAACAACGTGGAACTGGCAGATTGACAGAAAGAAAAAGCTAGTAGAGGGAGCTAATAATGACAGTGGTTATTCAACTTCGCTACTTATCGGATATGTGACTCCTTTTTTTGGGTTGAAAACGACTTTTGATGCATCATATGTAGATACAGATTTAAATGGTCAATATGACGACACAAAAGCCATTACAAGTAAGCTTAAGCTGGACTACTCAATTTCGCCCGTTTCACTAGGGCTCCAGTATGATTTTTCTCAGACTGAGGACAAAGTTGCAGATCCTTCGCTGGACGGAAAGACGAAGACACGAAATGGTGCATGGTCTCTAAGCCTGAATTATCCAGCTGCACAGTGGTGCATCTTTGGACTCACTCAGAAAAACGAAAGGCAGAGCTCAAATCTTGCTGGAAAAACTTATACAGTAAACACTACTCAGTTACAGGCAATTATAATTTATTAAACACTAAAGTAGAACTTGATATAATTTTTGAAAAATTCTGAGATGAAAATAAATTTCATAATCATACCTATCAAGTATAGAATCCTACTGCTTTTGGCATTGTTCCTGTCAGTACTTTTCGCTATTCCCCTGCAGGCTAAACAAGGACTGCTAATCCTTGAAAAAGGTTCAGCTAAGGTGATTGGCCCTAAACGTACACTGCTGCTACGCAAGCCCGGCACTAAACTCGTCCTAGAGTCCAGTGACCGTGTACAGACCGGTAAAGACTCTTCAGTCAAAATCAAGGTCAGGGGCAAGCCTGAGCTAATCGAACTTTCTTCTCGTTCCTTTTTTAGAATGGGAAAAATAACCAGGGAAACCAGCAGTGTCTCTCTACTGACCGGGAAAGCGCAGTTTAAGATCAAAGGAAAACTAAAGAAGAAATCTAAGAAAAAACGGTTTCAGATACGTACCGTAACAGCGTTAATTGGGGTGAGAGGTACCGATTTTGTGATTGGTGCATCAAATACCCAGACGAGTCTCCTAACTATCTCCGGGTCAGTCTCTGTAGCACCAGTGTCTATGCCTGACATTGAAATCGAAGTTCCTGCCAACCAGGCTTCGACAGTTCCTCAAGACTCAACTCCAACTGCACCCGTTGAAGTTTCACCTGAAGTACGTCAGCAGATTGTTAAGGGAGATTCACCTGGCGCGTTTAGAAGCGTCACGTTTGGGCAAGCTGTAGACCCAGAAGAAGTACGCAAGGAGAATGCAGAAAAGAAGAAGAAAGAGGACGAAGAAAAACAACAGGAAGAAGAGAATAAAAACGAAGAGAAAAAAGAAGAGACTGGGGAGAAAAAGGAGGGAGAACCTAAAGCTGGAGAAAAAGGCGCTGAAGGTGAACCCGGGGATGAAGAAAGACCTCCAGGAGAAACAGAAGAAGGACAGGGGCCACAGGAAGGCGAAGAAGGACCCGGTGATGGTAAAGGTCCGGGTAGTCCTGGAATACCAGGAGAAGGAGATCAGGAAGATGGCGGTATGATGATGGGACCTGAAGGTGAAGAAGGTGGAATGATGACGGGACCTGGTGGACAGGAAGGTGGTGGCCCAGATCAATTTTTTCGTCCAGCTAATGAAGAAGGTATGCCATTAACTGACATTAAGCCCGGAGGTGAAGAATTTGCAGGACAAGGCGAATTTGGAGGAACCGGTGAATTCGGTCCCGGAGGTGGAGACTTTGCAGGGCCAGGGAACTTCGAAACTAGCTTCGGTGGTGATGATGACTTTGGAGGCAGCTTCGGTGGTGATGACTTTGGGGGTAACTTTGGAGGCAGCTTTACTGGTGAAAGCTTCGAAGGTAACTTTGAGGCAGACTTTGGTGGTCAAGATTTTGATGGCGGCTTTGCAAGTGCTTTCGAAAACGATGGTGGTTTCGGATTCGATGAAGGCTTTGAAGGTGAGGGCAGTTTCGGATTCGATGAAGGTTTAGGCGGACAGGATGATTTCAATCAAGGAGACGGACAAGGTGAAATGACTGGAGGCACTTTTGGGCAGCCAGGTGACGAAGGAGAAAGACCTGAAAATAACTTAGGTCAGCCAAGTGACGAAGGCGGGAACCCCGGAGGTTCTTTTGAACAGGGAAGTGAAACAGGTTTCAATGAGGGTGAACCAGGATTCGGAGGGAATGATCCTGGATTCGGTGGAGGTGAACCAGGATTTGATGGCAATGACCCTGGATTCGGAGATAACAAACCGGAATTCGGTGGTGATGATATCAATGTTGGTGGAACTGACTTCGACGGTGGAGACTTCGGTGGTGATGACTATGGAGACTTCGGTGGTGATGACTATGGAGACTTTAGCAATTTTGATTATGACGATATTCTTGAAGAAGCGGAAGATATCCTAGCAGAGATTGATGATGCAATTGAAGAAATTGAATCTACACGGAGTATAATTCTTGAAATTAACTACGATTGAGGGTCATCATGTTATTCAGTCGCAATTTATTTTGGCTGATATTCGGGTTCATTCCATTTTTCCTGATCTACAGCTGCGGTGATTTAGAACTAGAAATGCAGGACACAAGGTCTGTTGTCCTGAAGATGAATTTCAATCAAAGATCATCCTCAAGAAATTCTCAGGTTACTGCTGCCGAAGTAAGTAGTTATAAAACCCATCTTATACTTGCACTACCCTCATGGGAGCAACTCAGCAGCGATTACATGAATTATTACAACAGCTTTTTTGCTGTG
>CACFAY010000009.1 GCA_902564345.1 uncultured SAR324 cluster bacterium | reverse complement strand
GTAGTTGACACTCCTATGTGGGATATTGTTGATGGGCTTTTTGCAAAATATGAAAATCGACTGCATGGAGAGAAAAAAAAAATTGTTGGTGATGAAGTCCCTTTAGGAAGAATGGGAACCCCTCAGGATATTGAAGGTGCTGCAGTTTTTCTGGCATCCGAAGATTCAGATTATATTACAGGACAAACTCTCAATGTCGATGGTGGGAATTGGATGAGTTAAGAAATTAAATATGATAAACAGTTTTTTTTAAATTAATATACAAGCCACTTGACACCAAAATGCCCTTTATCCCTTCCCGTGATTCATTAAAACTAATCCCTAATAATATCCTTAAACCTAAATACAATGTGAATGATCTCAAACCAGGAATCATCCACATAGGTGCAGGGAATTTTCACAGGGCCCACCAAGGCATTTATTTGGATGATTTATTTAATTATGGAATAGACTATGGATGGGCGGTCATTGGATCAGGTGTGATGCCTAATGATAAATTTATGCGCGAAGCGCTACAAAAACAAGATTATCTATCAACCATTGTTGAGTTGGAACCAAACTCGAAAAAAGTAAGAATTTCAGGATCGATGATTGATTTTTTGACTGTTGAAAAAAATAATAAGTCCTTGATTAAGGCCCTAAGTTCTCCTTGGGTTAAAATAGTATCGATGACTATCACTGAAGGAGGTTACTTCATTGACAATGCAACAGATAAATTTAATTCTGAGCATCCACAAATAGTTTTCGATTCCAAGAATATTGAGAGATCCACAAGTGTTTTTGGGGCATTATTTCAATCTCTAAAGTGCAGACGACAATTAGGTATTCCACCTTTCACGATTATGTCTTGTGATAATCTGCCAGGTAATGGAGATGTTACTAAAAATGCTGTAGTAGGTTTAGCAGATATGATTGACCATGATATGGCTCGGTGGATAGAAGCGGAGGTGCCATTCCCAAATGGGATGGTTGACCGAATTGCAACAGTTACATCTGATCAACAGCGTCAAAGACTTCTAGAAGAATATGATATTCATGATCAGAGACCAGTATTTTGTGAGTCCTTTCGGCAGTGGGTTTTAGAGGATTCTTTTTCCATGGGACGTCCTTCTTTTGAAAAAGTCGGAGTCACTTTCACGAAAAACATAAAAGTTTTCGAATTGATGAAGCTTCGAATACTTAACGGAGGGCATCAAGCTATTGCTCTTCCCGGAGCTTTGCTTGACTTAGACTTTGTCCACGACGCAATGAAACATGAATTGATTAAGGCTTATCTTGCGAAATTAGAGCTTGAAGAAATCATTCCCATTGTACCTCCAGTTCCAGGAATTGAATTACCAAAATACTTTTTCCAGACTCAGGAACGGTTTTCAAATCCACAAATTGGAGATACAATTTCCCGTGTCTGTCAGGAGAGTTCAGACCGACAGCCTAAGTTCATATTCCCTTCAATCAGGGATCGTTTAAGTAAGGGACTTGAAATTAAAGGATTGGCATTGGAAAGTGCAATATGGTGCCGCTACTGTTTTGGAGAATCTGAAACAGGTAAAGCTATTAATATTGTCGACCTTCATTCAAAAAAACTCCAAAGTAATGCTAAGGAAGCCCGAAACCAGCCTGAAATCTTCTTGGGTATGGAAGATATTTTTGGGGACATTTGTAAGAATGAAATTTTCAAAGAAGAGTTTTCTTCTTCCTTGAATTCTTTATGGAAAAATGGAGTTGAAAAAACCCTGAAAAATTATTTGGAATCAGAATAATTTGCTTCATGTTTGATATCACTAAAAGTATCTTCATATCAATTGTTGGTATAATTGGTTGCTTATTTAGTTATCCAATTTTAAGCTACTATTCATGCTAGCCAAAGTATTAGTAATTTATTCCCATTAGATAAAAATTTATTCTTGACAACCTTAAAAAAAAACTCCTATTTTTCGTTCAATACTAATATGGTAAGTCTGGTTTAAGGAATAGCCTTTGGACTCACTTATGGGTGAAACTATCAATAATTAAGATTAACCTATAAAATGATTTTAATAATGGTCTAAGCATTTAAAATGTAATCATATTCTGGGTTTACTATATTTTTTATATATATAAAAAATCAACCCCCAATTACACCGTTTCAACATTGCGCCACGGGCACCTCAGCTAGCCAACCGTTTTTCCCTACCCACAGCCTGCAGTGTGCTTACAGCAGGTCATATTTAGGTGTCCATATAGGTGTCTATCAGCCCTGATATTCAGTACTATTCAGTAATACTTGGTATTAGTGAATAAGAGTGTTAAAATACTGTTGATATTAGTTAATATTACTTGGTGGAATCTAGTATAACATGCAGTGTAAGGACTCATAATCGTCCGGTCGCAGGTTCAAGTCCTGCCTGGCCCACCAAAATATCAGTAAATTAGGTAAATTGGGTTTAAATCAAGTTATTTTAGTGCTTCCCATATAGAGATGTCAGTCATTCCAATTTCTCCTTCCTCTTGGTCCAGCCATTTCATAACTTTATCTTATAAGAGTGGAGCAGTCGAAGAAGGGAAATGGAAGGATGGAAAACTTTGGGAAGGGCGATTAAGATATCGCAGTTCGTCCAATCCTGGTAATTCCAGGAAGTACAGGTGGATTAAAAAAAACTATTTTTATTATGAAACACCTTCTCTTTTTCGTCACAGTACTTCTTCTTTATTCTCCACTGTTTACATATTCTGAGTAGTCTCTTGCTTTGATTATTCCTATTATTTTTTAATATGCCTAATAGTTTTTTTATTAAAAAATGTTTGTGTTGGGCCTCCACTTCAGGAGATAAATAAATGAATAAAAATTAAATTTTGAGAAAAGATGAATATATTATTATGGACTCTCCAAACTAGTCTGGCCTTTTTATTTTTAGCTTTTGGATATTTGAAATTAGTAAAAACTAAAAAAGAATTAAAAGGTCCCAATACACTACATTATGTTGACGACTTTTCAGAGAAAGAGCTTAAACTGATTGGAATTTTAGAAATATTAGGTGCTTTGGGACTAATATTACCACAATTAACAGGGATTTTGCCTTGGCTTGTAACTATATCATCTTTGGGTTTGGTGATAACGATGTTAATTGCTATGTTAATACATTTGCGAAGAAGAGATGGGGCAAGAGCTATTATGATTAATATTATTCTTCTTTTAATGGCTGCTTTTATAAGTTTCGGAAGATATGAATTATTTTACGTTTGAGTAGTTATATTCTCTTTTTTACACAAAAGCACACATTATCAGGTGTCCATATAGGTGGCAACAAAAGTTTTCTTAACTACAATTTAAAGCAAATTTTGAAATCTTAATTGTTTTTTCTCAAAATAACGATTGAATATTATTTATATGATGATTGAGTACCATTTTATTAAATTCCTGAGGTTTAATCCCTTTCATTAATTGTAGTTTTTCACTATTGGGCCAATCTAAATCAATCACCTCAGTAACTAATTCAGGATGATTGCAAATCAAAGCCATGTCACAACCGCTCTCTAATGACAAATAAACACGTTCAGTAATGTTCTTAATAAAATGTGCACCTTGCATTGACAAGTCGTCAGTAAACACAATCCCACCGAAGCCTGATTGCGTTTTCAAAATTTCTTTAATCCATATTGATGAAAAACTTGACGGCTTATCATCAACCTGAGGATACAATACATGTGCTGGCATAACAGCATCTAAACCCTTATTAATCAAACCCTTAAAGCAGAGAATATCATACTCAATTTCATTCATTGAGCGTTCATCAATAGGTAAATCTATGTGTGAATCAATTTCTACATGGCCATGACCAGGAAAATGTTTCCCGACACACTTCATGCCAGCTTCATGCAACCCTTTTATTAATGATCCTGCAAGTTCTATCACTACCTCTGGATTGGAATGAAAAGCTCTATCACCAATGGCTAATGATTTACCATAATCCAAATCTAGCACTGGAGTAAAAGAAAAATCCACGTCAATAGCTAATAATTCGGCCGCTAATATCCAACCACAAGAAAACGCTTGCTCAACTGCGTGTTCTGGATATTTATCGTAAACTTGGCCTAATTTTGCCATGGCTGGCAAGTGTGTAAAGCCTTCTCTAAACCTTTGTACTCTTCCGCCCTCATGGTCAACGGCAATCAGTAAGTCTGGATTAATCATTCTTATCTCACCAATAAGCTTTCTAATTTGATGAATATCTTGATAATTACGTGTAAATAAAATCACACCACCGATGCTCGGTTTGTCGAGATTAGTTTTTTCTGTTTCGGTCAGTGTAAAACCTGAAACATCCATCATGATTGGGCCTAGTTTCATTATCTAATCAATATAAGGTTTGATTTTATATACTAGCCATAATACTGGCACACCAATTAATGTGGTAATCACAAAAAATTCACTATAGCCAAATTGCATGACTATAGTACCTGAATATCCACCAAATATTTTAGGTAATAGCGTCATAAATGATGAAAAAACTGCGTATTGTACTGCAGTAAACTGAATATTTGTTAAACTAGATAAGAAAGCAATAAATGCAGCACCAGCAAGGCCAGCAGAGATGTTATCCATAATTATGGTCACGTAAAGCCAAGTAATATCATTACCTAGATTCGCTAGCACAACAAATAAAAGATTGGTGATTGCAGAGAGTAATGCGCCTATAAAGAAAACCTTAAAAACACCGATCCTCATTGCCATAATGCCACCCAAAAATCCACCTGCAATAGTCATGAACAAGCCAAAGGTTTTTGAAATTGTAGCAATTTCTAATTTTGTAAAACCTATATCTTGGTAGAAAATATTTGCCATTACGCCTAAAACGATATCACTAATACGGTACAAACCAATGACCGCTAATAATAGCATCGCTACTTTCAAACCGTACCGATTAAAAAAGTCTTTTACGGGCTCAATATAAGTATTATTAACCATTTGCTGGTTAACAATGTTAAGTTTAATAAAGATCCTAGCAGTAATATAAGCTCCCAAAACTGCTAAAACCATGCGTAGACTGCCTACAATAAAACCAGAGAGGTGTCTGTTAGCAAAAATATCAGTTAAAATACTTTTAGTAGTTTTTACAAAATCTGCTGTTGCAATAAAAATTAAAATAAAAGCTACAACAATTGATAAGAATAATAAGAAAAATCGCAAATAGTCTGCTGTTGAAAATTCTGTTTCTTTTCTTTCAGATTTAGGTTCATTAATAATCAATGTGGTAGCTACACCAATTAACATAACACCTGCCATTATTAGATAAGTCCCTGACCAAGCATCAAAACTATATATCTCTTTGGTTGAGCCTAAATAGCTGGCAATAAACAAGCCACCAGCACCAGCAACCAACATACCAATACGGTAGCCTGCAATATAAGTTGCTGAAAGCATCGACTGTAAATCCATGTCGGCTGACTCAATACGATAAGCATCAATAACAATGTCTTGTGTAGCTGATGAAAAGCCTAATAATACCGCACCGTAGGCCATTATTGTAAGACTATCTAAACTGGCTTTTGGATCTACTGATGACATGAGCAAAATCGCACCCATAATAGCTAGTTGTGAAACCAACATCCATGCACGACGGCGACCTAATGCCATAGTAATAACCGGTAGAGGTAATCGATCAACCAGTGGTGCCCATACGAATTTAAAAGAGTAACCAAGTGCTGCCCAAGAAAAAAAAGTAATGGTTGATTTAACTACTCCAGCTTCATTCAACCATAGACCAAGGGTGGAAAAAATAAGTAAAATGGGGACTCCGGCAGAGAATCCTAAAAACAACATTGTCATCACTCGAGGATGAATGAATAATTTTATGCTATTAAAGAGGTTCATAGGCTTTTTCCTTTCGGTATTATGTTGCTCACTAATTATTCAATAATAATTACATCTTCACCAGATTGAATGCCTTCAAATAACTCAATCACATCATAATTATGCATGCGAATACAGCCCTTTGATCCAGGCACACCCATCTGTGTTTCATCAGGCGATCCATGAATATATATATATCTATTTTTGGTATTTGTATTATGTACCTCAATCCCATCTAACCAAAGTATTCGAGTGAGTATCCAATCCCTATATGGATTTTTTTTGGCTAGATTAGTATTGTATATCTCGCCCGTTGGTTTTCTTTCAACCAGCACAGAACCCAATTCAAGATTGGCTCCAATTTTTTCAGCAATTTTAAATTTTCCCGTCGGAGTACAGTATGAACCCTCAATTTCTCCTGTACCATTTATTGATGTGCTAATTGAATAAGACTTCCCTTTATATTCAAGTGATTGTTCGGAAATATTGATAATAATCATTTGTTAATAATGCGATAGATTGAACTTTGTGAGGATTTAGAGAACAAATCTAATTTGCAAATGAGTTTAAAATTTCTCCAGATACACCTTTTTTTAAGTCCGTTTAAGACAGTATTCTTAGACTACTATGTTATTCTATCAATTACTATTATTGATAATAGCATTATTAATATGTAAATAGTGATATTGTGAACTGTGTATTGAAACAAAGTATGACATTTTGTTGTAAGTTATATAGAAAAAAATTTTGAAATAATTTAAATGAAACTTCTAAAAAAACTTTCCTATCCAGGATCTGGATGGGCTCTAGGATTCAGATCAGAAAATAAATGGATCAAGGCCTTCAATGGATTGGTTAAAAATAATGGTGAAAAAGTAAAATCGGATACGCTCTTCGACCTTGCATCTCTAACGAAAGTTGTGGGGACCCTACCGGCATGCTTTACATTAATGAAAGAAGGTTCCTTAAAACTTGATAAAACAATCAATTATTATATCTCTAATGCTGGTTGGTTGAATAATCCATCACTTGGTGATGTTGAGATTCATAATCTTTTCACTCACACAAGTGGACTGCCAGCATGGAAACCTCTTTTTGCTATTTCAAATGAACCAACCATTCTACATGCTAATGTTTTACAAACTGAAATTTCTAATCAAGGTAACCGGCTATACAGTGATCTAGGTTGGATAATTTTGGGACATATCATCGAAAAAATAACAAACACCCCCCTTGATCAATTTGTATACGAAAATTTATTAAGCCCACTTGGAATGAAAAGAACTTTCTATAATCCCATCTCACATAGTGATAAATTAAATTGTGCTGTAACAGAACATTGTGGTTGGCGCAAAAAATTACTCCATGGCATTGTTCATGATGAAAACGCTTTTGCTTTTGGAGGAGTTGCTGGACATGCAGGACTATTTTCAAATTTGGATGATATTTTAATTTACATGGAATCATGGCTAAGCAATTTGGAATCAATTGGATTACAAAATCAGGCAATAAAGGTAAATGATTATTTTAAAAACTTTAATGGGCTGCCAGCATATGGCTTGGGATGGAGGACATTCCCAAGTCTGGAATTCTCAGGTTCTGGAAATATAGAAGGCTCACTAGGGCATACCGGTTTCACAGGAACAAGTCTTTGGATGAATATTGCTAATCAACAGTCTATAATTTTACTTAACAACAGAGTATATCCTTCACGTTTAGATACATCTAACTCTATAAATGAATTTCGGATTAAAATTCATCAGTGCTGTTTTGATCAAAAACTGCCGATTTGAAAACTGAAAATTTGATTTTATATCCTAAAAAAGAAAAAATTTCTTTATTTGTTCTACTTACTCATTAATTCTTTTGATGGTTAAATAAAATGTTGAAAAATGTGATTGGTCTAATGAGCGGAACATCTATGGATGGAGTAGACGCGGCTTTCCTGAGAACAAACGGAGTAGATTTAATTGTTACAGGCATTTCAACAACTTTTCCATACAGCGATAGTTTTAGAATTGAATTATCAGAAGTCGTTTCGAAAGGATTGTATTCAAAAAATATTGAATCGCAAATTACTAATATTCATGCTGATGCAGTCAAACGTTTGATTAAAAAAAAAGGAGATTCAACAGGTCCTGTTGATTTAATTGGTTTTAGTGGTCATACAATTTTTCATTTACCGGACGAAAAAAAGACCTATCAGATTGGTGATGGAGCAATGTTAGCAGATTTAACGGGGATCAATGTAGTTAGTGATTTTAGAAGCAATGATATGATAAATGGAGGACAAGGGGCACCTCTTGCTCCAGTTTATCATCAGGTGCTTGCAACTAATTTAAAAAAACCAGTGTGTATTATAAATATAGGAGGAGTCGCTAACATCTCATATATTGGTACTGATAATCAGATCCTTTCTTTTGATACTGGTCCAGGTAATGCTTTGATTGATGATTTTATGTTTTTTCGTCTAGGTCATAGACAAGACACTGGGGGAAAATTGGCTTTGTCTGGTAAATTGGATAAAAAAATACTTAAATCTTTAATGGAAAATAAATATTTTTCCTTAAATATCCCAAAATCTTTAGACCGAAACGAGTTCTCATTTACTCCAACTAATAAATTGTCTGATGCAGATGGGGCAGCAACTTTAACGGCATTTACTGCTGAATCTATCGCCATGAGCAAGAATTTTCTACCTAAATCTCCTCTCTTATGGCTTGTAACTGGTGGTGGGCGTCATAATGATGCAATATTACGTGATTTGAGATTCAGACTTGGTGAAAACGTACAAACAGTTGAAGAAGTAGGTTGGAAAGGTGATGCAATTGAGGCTCAGGCTTTTGCTTATTTAGCTGTAAGGAGTGTTTTGGGCTTACCTTTATCATTCCCTTCAACTACTGGTGTAAGGTCCCCTGTAAGTGGAGGAAAACTATTTTTGGCCTCCTGAAAAGAAAAAATAATAACTCTATATCCAATGGATTCTTATAATTTCTAATGCGAAATGAAAAAACGAAATTTAATCATTTGCACAAAATGTCGATACAAGAAATTGTGGAAATGATGAACGAAGAAGATGCATCAGTCGCAAAAAATGTAAAAAAAAATCTTCCTCAAATTTCAGATGCGATAGAGCTAATTACTGATAAATTGAAAAATAACGGTCGCCTTTTCTATGTTGGTGCTGGTACTAGTGGTCGTATTGGGGTAATGGACGCATGTGAATGTGTACCAACCTTCGGTACGCCACCTGAACTTGTCCAAAGTATAATTGCTGGAGGACAAAATGCTACAAATAAATCTAAAGAAAATTTAGAAGACCAAACTAAAGATGCGAGGTTAGCGCTTAAACAAGTTGCTATCAATAAAAATGATGTAGTAGTTGGAATTTCTGCAAGTGGGACAACACCTTTTGTCTTAGCGGCCTTAGATTATGCTAGAGAAAAAAAATCAACAACAATTGGTTTTTCATGCAATGTACCTTCCCCATTGTTAGAAAATGTTAAAGTTGCAATTGGTGTAAAAGTAGGACCTGAAATTTTGTCTGGTTCTACAAGATTGAAGGCTGGAACTGCACAAAAAATGATTCTTAATATGATTAGTACAACTGTAATGGTAAAGCTTGGAAAAGTTTACCAAAATATGATGGTCGATGTTAAGACAAACAATAAAAAATTAATGCAGAGAGCCTGTAAGATAGTAATGAAACTAGGAGATGTTAATATGAAAGAGGCTACTGACTTACTAGTAAAGACTGATAATCAAATTAAAACAGCTATTTTGATGGCAAAATTAGGACTAACTATGGAATCAGCTAATAAAAGACTCGAATCAGTAGGTGGTTATTTAGACCAGATACTTGAAGACTAATAATTATTAAATTCTAATTAAAAAATGTTTGTCTATGTAGGTGATAGGCCTTCAAATTCAGTACAATTTAGTAAGACTTGGTATTCGTGAACATGGGTGTTAAGATACTGTTGGAATCGTTTAATATTACTTGTTGGATTCCGGTATAAAATATGGTGTAAGAACTCAAAATTTTACATTTGAAGGTTCTAGCCCTGGTTGAGACATCATTTTTTACAATTTTTTACTGTGATTAGAAAATATTTAATGATATTAAATTAATTTAACTCAATCTTACATAATCTATATTTAACTACTCTAACTTAACCTGAAATGCTATTTACACCTCTTAGCAGTCCATATTTTAAACTATATACTATGGTAAATCTCATTTCTTTTTTGTATTTTAGCACTGGATAACTTAGTCGATTATTCATTCCAACCTTCAGTCAATTTCAAATTCCTAGCAACGATTAAATTTTTAAGATATATATTCGGTTTCTGTTAGTTAAATTATTTTCAAATATTTTAGGTTTAAAAATTTTAAGAGTGAACTAAGATATTTTTTAGATAAAACCAGTAATAAAGATTACAAAAATTGTGATGATTAAATAATGAAAAACTCAATCTTAAATAATAGTATCCGCAATATAGCTATCATTGCACATGTTGACCATGGAAAAACAACTCTCGTAGATCAATTGTTCAGGCAAAGCGGACTATTTCGAGAGAATCAGTCTGTGGAGGAGCGTATTATGGACAATATGGATCTGGAACGTGAAAGAGGAATTACCATTGCTGCGAAAAACTGCTCTGTGAACTGGAATGGAACCAAAATCAATATCCTTGATACTCCTGGGCATGCAGATTTTGGTGGAGAGGTGGAACGAGCTTTGATGATGGTCGATGGTGTTATTCTGTTAGTTGATGCCTCAGAAGGTCCCTTGCCGCAAACCCGGTTCGTGCTGAAAAAAGCTCTTGAAGGTCATAAAAAAGTACTGGTAGTCGTCAATAAAATTGATCGTCAGGATGCACGTCCAGTTAAAGTTCTTGATGAAATATATGATTTGTTTATTGATCTAGATGCAAACGAGAAACAATTGGAATTCCCTTTCTTGTATGCAATCGGTAAAGATGGGATTGCTAAATATGAATTGGAAGACCAGTCTACAAATTTGCATCCTTTGTTTGATACAATTATCAAGGAACTGCCTGCTCCAAAACATACTCTGGAGGAACCTTTTCAGATGCTAGTTGCGGATCTGGATTACTCTGACTATCTGGGACAATTAGCAATTGGACGTGTTGCAAATGGTACTGCTTCCAAAAATGATCAGCTAGTTTGTATTAGTGAAGGAGACAAAGAGAATAACTTGCGGGCTGGTAAAATCCAAGTCTATGCGGGATTTATAATGCAGGAAGTTGAGAAGATTGAACCTGGAGAAATAATGATCCTTGCAGGCGTAGAAAATGTTCGAATTGGTGATACAATCTGTACTAAAGAAATACCCAAAGCATTGAAAAGGATTACTGTTGATGAACCTACAATCTCCATGTATTTCTACACCAATACTTCTCCTTTTGCTGGTCAGGAGGGGAAGTTGGTTCAGTCAAATAAAATTAAAGAAAGGCTTTACAAAGAAACCCTCTCTAATGTTTCGCTGCAAGTTAAAGAAACAAAAGATACAGAGCGGTTTCAGGTAAAAGGCCGAGGTGAATTACAAATGGCTATTCTTATTGAAACCATGCGACGGGAAGGGTTTGAACTTGCTGTAGGCCGTCCTGAAGTGATTTACAAGGAAGAAAAGGGACAGCGTTTGGAACCGATAGAACATCTATATATAGATTGTGAAGAAGGTTTTCTGGGAGTTGTTTCAGAAAAATTATCTAAACGCAAAGGGAGAATGATCCACCTTGTCAATAACGGATCAGGCAGGATACAAGTGCAGTTTAACATTCCATCACGAGGTTTAATCGGTTACCGCAATGAATTTTTGACTGATACTCGGGGAACTGGAATTATGAACTCTTATCTTTTCGGATATGAACATTATCGTGGTGATTTCCCAATCCGCTATACAGGATCAATTGTGGCAGATCGCCTAGGTAAAGGTGTACCTTATGCGCTTTTCAATTTAGAACCACGCGGGGTTTTATTTATTATTGCAGGTGAACGAGTCTATGAGGGTATGATTATTGGTGAACATAACCGTGATACAGATCTGAATGTAAATCCATGCAAAGAAAAGAAACTCACCAATCACCGCGCTTCAGGAAAAGACGAAAATGTTGTATTGACTCCAATAATTCCAATGACTCTGGAGAGGGCTATTGAATTCATACGTGAGGGTGAAATTGTGGAAGTTACACCAAAAAATATCCGATTACGCAAGGTGATGCTTTCTGCATCAGGTCGGCATACTTCAAGAGAGCCTAAACTATAATTCTTCTTATCTTCATTTATTTAAATCATAATCGTCCGTTCGAAAGTTCAAGCCCTTTTTGGTAAGCAAGTATTTGCAAGAAATTAAAGCTATCTTAATTGATATTTTAACTTTGGAATTGAATGTATTGGTTTTTCAACGCTCAAGCAACAAAGGTTATGCTGCCCGAAGCTTCTCGTCCCTGCCACACGTCTCCTGTAGGATATGTATGATCATGTATAAAATCTTCATTCATCTCCAAGCCCCAACCTACAGCAGTAGGTGTTTTATAGGCACCTTTCTCGATAGTAACTGGATTGAGAAACACTCCATCTTGCAGAAAATTAAGATATTCCACTAACTGTCCACGATACGGACCAGATACACAGATTTGATCCCATAAGGAATAGTGTACGATCATATTGCATAGCCCAATTCCGCCTCCATGTGGGCAAACAGGAATGTTAAATTTTTCAGCCATTAGTATTACTGCTAGTACATCCTGAACTCCTGCCAGTCGTGTAGCATCAATTTGACAAAACTGAATGGCTTTTTGCATAAGTAACTGTTTAAAGATTACAGGAGAAGGGGCCTGTTCTCCTCCCGCAACTCCAATTCCATAAGGCTGAAGAGCCTCTGAGATTTGCTTATAACCGAAGACGTCGTCTCTTGCTGTGGGTTCTTCAATCCAGTGTGGTCCAAAATCTGAAAGCTGTTTCATATAGTTAATGGCCTCTTTTACTCCCCATATCTGATTAGCATCTGTCATGAGAAGAGCATCCACACCGACTGCATCACGCATAAAGGCCATACGCTCAAGATCAAAGTCTAAACCTTTTCCAACCTTAATTTTGAAACAATCTAATCCATCAGATTTAACTTCGTTGATTGTTTGCAAAATCTTTTGATCTGTTAGTCCTAACCATCCTGCAGTGGAATAAGCTTTGACTCCTTTCTGGACTACACTTTTTTCCTGCTCTAACTTTTTCCCTTGTGAGTTCTTAAGGCGATCTAAAGCCTCTTCAGGAGTAAGTGCGTCTTTTAGGTATCGCCAGTCGATGGACTTTACAATTCTTTCTGGCGGAAGATCCACCAGCAGTTTCCAAAGTGGTTTTTGTTCCGTCTTAGCCCAAAGGTCCCAAATAGCATTAAGGATGGAGCCAATTGCCATCCGAGCGACCCCATCTGCCAACCAGCGAAGTTGGTGGTGATCAATTAGCATAAGGTAGAAAGAAACAGGATCCTCTATAAATTGTTCGAGTTTTCTTCCAATAATAAGCTTTGAGAGATCGCGGACTCCATACATAAGCCAGTCATTACCAGCTCCTGCAGTGAAATTAACAGATAGTCCCGCCAAGCCATCATCATTTTTAATGCTTGTGAGTACACATGAATAGTTAGGTTTTTTATGAAAAGGGTCTGATCCATGAAGGGTGTCAGAAGTTGGTACCCTCAAATCTTTTACTTCTACTTCAATAAATTTTGTCATAATTATTAATTTAAATTATAGAATACAATTATTACTTTTGTGGATAAAGATTAAAGTCATTTGATCGCATCAAAGATAAATTAAATTTTATGAATTATATTATTTTATAATACATTTTTTTATTTAAAAAAAAACAATTTCAAATTATTATTACTCTAATAACGTTAGATCAATAATTTATATGCTTTGAAGGGTTAAAATTTGTTATTGAACATAAATATAAATCGTCTTAGGTTTTTTTGTAAATTAATGAATATTGTAAGCATTTGTATTAAAAGTACATATAGTATTAAATGAAAAATTTTCGAAAGGCCCTTATAACTGGTGGTAATGGTAACCTAGGCAGACTTGTTGCCCAGAAACTTTCTGCAAAAGGTGCAGAACTGCTATGCCTAGACATTCACGAGACTGAGCAAGATAATGAAAAGTTTTATAAAAATATTTTTCTTGGAGATATCTGTGATCAAGATCTTGTAAACAGGATCTTAAAAGACCAGCGGCCACAAGCAATATTTCATCTAGCATCACTTCTTTCTGGAAGTTCAGAAATCAACATCGAGAGGTCATGGCAGATCAACACAACAGCTTCGATTAACTTGATGCAAGCTGCCAAGGTTTGTGATGTCGATTTATTTTTCTTCGCCAGTACAATTGCAACCTATGGCTCAAAAACCGTAGATCCGCTACCTGAAGATTTCATGCAATGGCCTGAAAACATGTATGGAGTGACAAAAGTTGCTGTAGAACGTTTTGGAAGCTACCTTAAAAATACGTGCGGTTTTGATTTCCGATGTTTACGATTTCCAATGGTCTTGTCACCATTCGCACCTTTATCCGCTAAGACCGCTTATCCTTCCCATGCATGCAGGTCTGCAGTTATAGGAGATCCATTTAATTTTCCTGTTTCAAGAGATACCGGCATGTCCTGCATGTTTCTAGATGACGTTATTCGGAGCATTTTTGAAATATCACAAGTACCCCAAACGAGTCTTAAGAGTCATGCTTACAATCTTCACGGCTTTCACTTTACAGCTCAAGAACTATGCGAGATTTTGATACAGTTTTATCCAAATTTTGAGTACAGTTTTGAAATAGATCAATATATTGATATCTTAGTAAAAGGCTGGCCAAATGAGGTAATTTCAGATTCAGCAGTCCTTGATTGGAACTGGAAATCAGAATTCTTTTTTGAAGAATCAATATCTGCAATGATCAAATTATTGACTCATGGGCAGATCTAGAATCCTTATAGGACAATGATTTTACTAGAGTAATAACTAACGGGGTCTATAAAAATTGAAAAAAAATAATTATGTTTATTTTCTTATTTATGAACTATTGTGCCAATGATTTGTACTGATATTTTGAGATTAATTTCAACCAAATTTAGGGGAAGGGATCCCTTTTTTATTAGTCTCTATAGAAAATAGATTCCCAGCATGTTTATCCTCAGATGAATTCTTACCCACTGAAGCAGATGTTACAAACAGTATATTCATTTCAGGCCCCCCAAACACACAACTAGTAATTTGGGAAGTTGGAAACGATATAATTTTGTCTACTTCACCATCAGGAGAAATCCTTAAAACTTTAGACCCTCCCCAAACGGCTAACCAAATAAAATTTTCGTCATCTGTGGTTAAACCATCAGGATATCCATCATTTTGATCGAGTTCAAAAAAAATCCTTTTATTGGAAAGTTTTGAATTATTTTTATCAAAACAAAAAACTTTTTTATGTAGACTGCTTACATGATATAGTTTTTTATCATCATGAGTGATTGCTGGACCATTAGTAACAGTGTATGAGTCATCTATTTTTGTTAACTCAAAATTGGGTTTCAAGCAGTAAAAAGATCCAGACTTATCTTTTTCTGCATTATCCATGGTACCAAACCACAAATTCCCTTTTTTATCAATCTTAGCATCATTTAGCCTGTTGTTAGGCAAATTTTCCTCTATTGGAAGCTTAAGTTCAAATATGTTTTCATTGTAATTATATTCCTCAACTCCATCTTCTGTGCCTACTAGAAACGAATTAGAATTTAAAATAGGTAAAATCCATGTTGTTGTTTTTACTAAGTTTATATTTTTATATATTTTAGTATCATAGGAAAAAGAATGGAGTGATTTCGCTTTTATGTCTAACCAAATTAAAGAATTTGTATCTGGCAACCAAATTGGACCTTCTCCAAGGAGTAAATTTTTTGGATTAATAATTGTTGGTGTACCTGTTTTTAATTTTTTAATCATTTATAAAACTGCTGGGCAGGAGATTATTTTGAATTCCATATTTTAGATAATCAATAGTTTCATTAATGCCATCAGAAAAACTTGTTAATTCAGGCAAATTAAAAGCTATTTTGTTTTTACTTATATCAATATTTGATGGTATTGGGAAATCATTGCTTAGTTCCTGATCAATAATTGCCTCATTTGAAATTGTTTTGTTAAGAGTTTTTATGAAATCTGAAATGGTTACCATTTCACCTGTGACATTAAAAATATTACATCCTTTTTGATTGGATTCAAGGGCAATCAAAAATTGTTTAGCACAGTCTCTAGTATAATGGAGATATATAGATCCTGAGAATGGTATTTTGTAAGACTTATTTAACATTTTAAGTAAAATCGCTCTAGTCGGTGCAGAAGTCCATCCTTGATCTCTTCCTGGACCATATATTATGTAAGGTCTCATAATGATACTGTTTATTTGATTCTCTTCAAAATATATTCTGCCTGTTCCTTCATTTGCGAGTTTATAAACACCATACAGGTTTAATGGATAGGGAGCAGTTTCTTCTTTGATTGTATTAGTCTTATGAATAATTTTATTCCCATATACTCCTATTGAACTAGCAGAAACAAATCCTTCAATTTGATCTTTATTTTGTAACACACATTCATATAAAGCTACTGTACCCTCAACATTTACTCTAGCACCTAGAACTGGGTTTGATCTAACGAAAGGAACCTGAAAAGCAGCTAAATGTACTATGAAATTAATTTTTTCTTTTTTGACAAGTTTATTAATTTTTTCATAATCAAAAATTTCTAAATTGTTAAAAGAAATTTTTTCAAAGGACTTTTCATCTAAAATAAGTTTTAGCCTGCTAAGGTTTTTACTGTTATCTAAACATATAACTTTATCATTATTTTCAATTAATAATTTTATTATCCAAGATCCTAAGCAACCGCAACCGCCTGTAACTAATACTGTTTTCATATAATTATTAATTTACAATATTAATTAGTTTTTCACTATTATGACATTTGATTACCAGTTCAGCGGCTGATTGTCTTAATTTTTTTATAGCTGTTACACTTGCTGAAGCAACATGTGAGGAAAATAAGACATTGTCATAGGATCTAATTTGGTGGTTTTCAGTCAAGGGCTCATTATCAAAAACATCTAATGCTGCAGATTTTATAGTTTTATTCTCCAAAGCATTTATAAAACTTCCCATTTCGATAAGATCTCCCCTACCGATATTTATAATTATTACCCCTTTTTTCATTAAACCAATAGAATGTTCATTAATTATATTTTTAGTTACTTCGTTAGAAGGGCAATGTAATGTAATAATATCGGAATTTTTAAACAACTCTTCAATTTCTACAAAAGATAAACCATCTTTTTGCACAGAATTACTTATTAAAGGATCATTAATCAATATTTTAGGCTTAAATGGTATTAATCTTTCTACTACAGCCTGCCCAATACGCCCAAACCCTATCACTCCAATCTTTAAATCTTTTAGTGATTCCATTTCTTCTATTGGCACTGCTAGTCCCCATTCGCCCTGTAAGACTTTTTTATGATTTTTATATAGGGCTCGTGTTGAATTTAAAATAAAGCCTATAGTGTGATCTGCCACTTCATCTATGCAGTAATGAGGTACATTACAAACAGGTATATTTTTTGATCTTGCAGCTATAATATCCACGTTATCATAGCCAACACCGTATCTAACAATTATTTTCGCTTTATTTAGATTATTTATAATTTCATCATCTAATTTTGCAAATTGCGTGATTATATAATCCGCATTTTGAGTCAAAACTTTTAAAGCATCCTTTTTTGGACTTTTTTCTGATGTTAATTTTATTTTGCTCTCTTGAAATATTTCTTCTTCAATGGATAAATCATTGAAAAGATAGTCAGTAATTACAACATTTTTCATATTCATTATAATAAAAGTCTGATTGGTGATTTAGTAAACTCAGGGATTAATTTTACTTTTTCAAATAAATTTTGTTCTATAGCATTCAAGTAGCAGACATTTAACGTATAAAAATTTTCCTTTGCTCCAGAGAGATATTTGCCAATTCCAATTGATAATTGAGATGGACTTAATATCTTAGGATTAAAGAATTGAATGTTATATTCAGATAAATCAATCAAAACTATGGTCGATTGTTTAATTACTAAGTTATTATCGCTTTCGGTTGCATTTTTATTTATTTCAACTAAACCTTTGTATTTCGGATCATTTATAAAAAAAGATTCTTTCTTGTTTGCATTATTTATAAGACATACTTGATTTATCTTTAGTCTGCTATCTTGATTATCGATTTGAAAAACTTGACCAATAATTTTTATCAAATAATCTATCAATCTAATTTTTGTAACCTTAGCTGAACAGTTAAATACGTCTATGAAACTTGTTAGTTCCGCACAGTTAATTGTTAAATTCATATAATTGGGGACATTACTTTCTTTCTGAATATTTTTAGAATTAATTTCGCTGTAAAAAAGATTGATATCATTTTCTATTATTCTGTTGTTTTTGCCCGTACCTACAATTTCAGTGAGAGAGTCTATATTTAATTTTTTTGCAAGGGTTCTTGCTCTAGGAGTTATAAATGTCCTTTCAGAAGAAATTAATTCTTTTTTCCCCTCTGAAACTGAGTTTTTACCATCTAAATCATCTACTTTATTTTCAGTTTTATCGTCTGTGTCGTCAGTTTTTTTGTCTAACTCAGAATCTTCATAATTTTCTAGTTTTATACTAACTTCATCATTATTCTTTTTTTCAGACAAATAACCTATTACTGTTCCATATTTTAATAATTGTCCTTCCTTAGGTAGATTCTCCTCTATACATAGCCAGCCTGAATCTATTGATTCAACCGCCTGTATAGCCTTATCACTTTCAACGCTAAATAATTCATCACCTGCATTTACATATTCACCATTTGATTTCAGCCACTCCACGAATGTAGCTTCATCTATAGACCATCCCATTTTTGGGATTAGAATTTCGTTATCCATATTTACTTAATTTTTACTCATTTAACATGTCAATTATTTTCTTCTTTATAATAGCTTGATCGGGAATAATTTCATTCTCTAGGCAAGGGCTGTAAGGTGTTGGTGAAAAGGCCCCGTTTAATGTTTTTATGGGTGCGTCTAAATAATCAAAAGCTAGATCACTTAGTTTAGCTGAAATTTGAGATGCAATGCTGCAAGGTTCAAATTCTTCATCGATTATTAATAATCTCCCCGTTTTTTTAACTGATGCTAAAATTGTTTCATAATCCATTGGTGAAACACTTCTAGGATCAATTAATTCAATAGAGTAATTATTGGAATTAGTCATTTCATAAATAACTTCTTTTGCAATTAAAAGCATTCTTGAAAGCGCAACTATAGTAAGATCATTGCCTTCAATTACAATATTTGCTAGTCCAAATGGAATTTGATACTGCTCATCAGGGACATCAACTTTATTCATTATGATTTCACGATGTTCCAAAAATAAAATTGGGCTATCACAATTTATAGCAGTTGCAAAGAGTCCTTTTGCATCATATGCATTTGAAGGAACTAATACAATTAATCCAGGAAAATGTGAATATAAGGAATAATAACTGCCAGAATGATGAGTTGCAGCACTATGTCCTATTCCGATACAACCTCTCATAATTATTGGCATTTTAATTTTGCCACTAGACATGTAATGTACTTTTGATATTTGATTTATAATTTCACCAAAGGCATCATTTAAGAAATCGATGAACATAAAATCTACTACCGGTCGAGCACCTGACATTGCAGCTCCACAAGCTAATCCTACAAATCCTCTTTCGCAGATTGGAGTATCGCAGACTCTTAATTGACCGTATTTTTTATATAATCCTAATGTGGTGCTAAAATTCCCACCTCGTTTACCTATGCCTTCACCTAAAATAAATATTTTATCATTCCTTTTCATTTCATAATCCAAGACTTCGTGAGTTGCTTGAATCATGTTTTTTTGACTGGTACTTGAATGCGGATTATTATTTAGTTTTTTAGGGGACTCTGATAACACAAAATCTAGCGCAGTAGATTTTTCTGGGAAAGGAGCCTCTTTAGCTTTTTTATAAGCGTTGGTAATTTTTTGATCGATCTTATCTTTGATTTTTTTAATTTCTTTATCATTAAAGATTCTCTTTTCAAGAAAGTAGTTTTCCATCATTGATATCGGGCATTTATCTCTCCTCCATTTGTTGACTTCATCCTTTGTCCTATATGTGTAGTCAATCATACCTTCTGCATGGGATCTTGTTCTATATGTTTTGCATTCTATTAATGAGGGAATTTTTTTTTCTTTTGCATTTTTTAAGGCTAGCTTTATAGTTTTATGAATCTCGAAAACATCATTGCCGTCTATTTCATAGCCTTCAATTCCATAATTGTTTCCTCTAATTCCTACATTTTTACTGCCACTTGAATAACTAAAAGGTACTTCAGTCGCAAATTGATTGTTCTCACAAATAAATATTACAGGTAATTTCCAAATGCTTGCCATATTAAGTCCTTCGTGGAAAGCGCCATTATTTACTGCTCCATCTCCAAAAAAAGAAATAGATACATTATTTTTATCAAACAAATTGATCGAGTACCCAGCACCACAGGACTGTAAAATATTTGGTCCTACTATGCCACTTGTTCCCATTAGTCCAATTTCAGGTTTGAAAAGATGCATACTACCTCCTCTACCCTTTGAGCAACCTGTTTTTTTACCAAATAACTCAGATATAAGTTCATAGGGTTCTAGACCTTTTGCTAACGCATGCCCATGCCCCCTATGAGTGCTGAAGATTAAATCGTGGTTTTCTAACTCTTCGCAAACTGTTGCGGCTATTGCTTCCTGTCCTACATAAGTGTGGCAGGCACCTAAAACTAATCCTTGTTGGGCTGCTTTTGCTAAAGTCTCCTCACATTTTCTAATCGTATACATCTTGATGAAGATGTTTTTTAATTTTTCTTTACTGATTTTCATTTATTTTTTGTAGAATTCAGTTACAAAATTATAAAAATATATCATTAAAACTCGTCAACAACTGGATTAGTCAACTTCCCTATATTTTCAATTTCAATTGTAACTGTATCTCCTTTTTTTAGTAGTACCTTAGGATCTCTAGCAAACCCAATTCCGTGTGGAGTCCCTGTAAGAATTATTGTTCCTGGTTCTAGAGTGGTACTACCACTTAAAAATTCTATCAGCGTTGGAACATCAAAAATCATATCTGATGTATTCCAGTCCTGCATAGTTTTGTTATTAAGGATAGTTTTAATCTTCAAATTATTTGGATCTTCAATTTCATCTTTTAAAGTTATCATTGGTCCCAATGGACAAAATGTATCAAATGTTTTTCCACGACACCACTGAGTACCCCCTTTATCTAATTGCCAATCTCTTGCACTGACATCGTTAGAGCATGTATATCCTAAAACATAATCAAGAGCATTTGATTTATTTACATTTTTACATTCTTTGCCTATTATTACGGCTAACTCGCATTCATAATCCACTGACTCACTATGAAGTTTTTTAGGAATTATTATTGGATCATCAGGATTCTGTATTGAGTTTGATTGCTTCATAAATAATACAGGGTAATCAGGAATTGGTGCATTCCCTTCTTCTGCATGTTTTTTGTAATTTAGCCCAATACAAAGAATAGATTTTGGTATTAATGGTGACAAAATTTTTGAAATATTTGCTTCCTCACTAGTTACCTCATAATTTGAAAATATATTCCCTTCAATTAAATAATTAGATCCATTTTCAGAAGTACAATATTTAATTTTTTTATCTTTGTAATCTAAAAACCTGATTAATCTCATTTTTCCCCCTAATTAGTCATTTTTATTATTCAAGTGGCCAGGTGTTCCTCCACTATTCATAGCGATATTCCCACCATCCAAGGGAATGGTAGCCCCAGTAATCCAGCTTGATGCGTCTGACGCCAAAAGTACGGCAATACCTTTTATATCACTTGGTTTGCCAAGTCTTCCCGCAGGGATTCCGGCCAAAAAAAATTTACATAGTTCAGGATCTTTTTCCATTCTTTCCTTTAAAGAGTCATTAAGTACTTGTGCAGGAGCTATAGTATTGACTCGTACTCCTCGAGAACTCCACTCAGTACTTAATTCCTTAGTCATTTGACTTACTCCGCCCATTGCGATTGAATAGGCAATATGCCCTCTTCCTAGTGCAGTTGTACTGGCCAATGATCCTATATTCAAAATAGAACCTTTACCTTTTTTTAGCATTCTTTTTCCGGAATGCTGGCACATATAAAATCTACAAATAACTAGATTATTCAATACAGCTTTTAATTCATCAATTGAAATATTTTCAGGTTTACTCAAAATCCCATCTCCGGCAACATTCGCTAAAAAATCAATATCCCTTTTTAACAAATCAACTTTTTTGAACAATTTATCTATATCTTCTAGAGAAGATAAATCAGTTTTAAAATTTATAACCTCATTCCCAAATTTTTTTAATCCTTCCTCAGTTTTCAATAATCCCTCTTCATTTCTGTCAACTATTATGACGTCAGATCCACACTCTGCTAATCCTTGCGCTATAGCCTTACCCAAACCACTAGCCGCGCCAGTAACAATGGATAATTTACCCTCGAGATTAAAATATTTTTCCATAACCAATCAAACTTTATAAGTACTTAATCTGTTTTTGAAAGAATTTAAATCTAATTTCATATTACTAGTTAACTTGAAGACTTTGTCATACCAAACAAAAATATGATTATCTAAAAGCTCTACACTTCGGTCTATATTTTCGTTTTTTATGCAACTGATTATCTTTTTGTGCATATTAAATGATTCCTTGGTATTGAACTCAGACAAATTTAAATTAATTGTATTTCTTATAGTTGCTATTTTGGGCTCTAAATTCCTATATAATTTTATTAGGACATCGTTCCCAGTGGCTAAAATGAAGCATTCATGAAATTCAGAATCTAGTTTAGCGTAGGATATATAATCTTTATTTTTTATGGAAATATTCATTTTCTCTAAAATTTGTTCTTCTTGCGCAATTATTTTAGCGCTATTTAATTTGTGAGATGTTCTTAAACCATATATTTCAAAGATTCTTCTAGTTTCAAAAATCTCAAAAAATAATTTTGAGGATAATTCAAAAACAAATGTCCCTTTTTTGGGAAATGAAATTACAAGGTCTTCTGATTTTAACAAATTTAATGCATCCCTTATTGGAGTAAGTCCAAGTCTTAGTTCCTTTGATAAAATCTTGTCAGAAATATTTTGCCCCATTTGCAACTTACCATTGACTATCATGTCCTTTATTCTCTTATATGCATCCTCTCGTTGATTTATATCCATAATTGGAATTACAAATTTTGTTTATTTGTATTCAAGTTCATTGCTGATGTCAGTCCGCCATCAATGTGAATTATTTCGCCTGTCATAAATTCAGAAAAATCTGAAACCAAATAAGCTGCCAGATATCCAACTTCCTCTGGTAATCCCACTCTACCCCAAGGTACAAGAGAATTCCCTAATTCGCGATTATAAGAGGGATCTTTTTCAAAATAACTAGGGACTTCAATTGTCCCAGGTGCAATTGCATTAACTCTTATATGTTCAGAAATTAATTCAACTGATAATTGTTTTGTAAAACTGTTTATAGCACCTTTAGTTGATGCGTAAACTGAATGACCAGGATGACCCAATTTCCCGTGAACTGATGAAATATTAACAATACTACCTCCTGACCATTTATAATTCTTGTTATTCTCAGACAAGCTTTTACCTCTTTTTACTAAATGTTTTATAGCATGTTGTGCACAAAAAAAATAACTTCTAAAATTAAGAGAGAAAATATCATTAAAATGGTTTTCATCAATTTTTTTTATGTCTTTAGGTATTGTTATTCCAGCATTATTAACTATTCCATCTAACCCACCAAGAAATTCTGCAGCTTCATCTACAGTTCTTCTGCATTCATCGACAACTTTTAAATCACTTTTTATCAGGGTACACTTTCGACCTAAGGAATTTATGATTTCTTTTGTTTTATTGGCTTCTTTTTCGCTGTTATTATAATGAACAACTACGTGAGCACCACATTTAGCCAGAGTGCTTGCAATGCCGCTTCCTACTCCTGTTCCTGAACCAGTAACAAGCATTAATTTATCAATTAAATTTATCAACTATACACCTGTCATTAAAGTTATTTTAAGCATCTATTTTATTGCTCCAGTAATTAATCCTACAATTTCTTCTTTATTAGTGGATTTTTTTGTTCTTTCACCCACTTTTTCTCCCCTACGTAAAATTATAAGTCTATCAGCTACTTCAAATACATGTTCTAAATTATGACTTATTAATAACACCGTTTTTTTGTCTTCTTTTAATTTTAAAATAAGGCTATTTATATTTGCTTGTTGTTCAACTCCCAATGCTGCAGTTGGCTCATCAAGTATAAATATTTCTCTTCCTCTTGCTAGTGCTCTAGCAATTGCTACCCCCTGTCTTTGTCCCCCTGAGAGTTCAGCGACATTAACCCTGACTGATGGTAAATCTATTTTTAGATTTTTAATTAATTTCTCTGCGTCTCTATATAGTTTTTTATAATTTATAAATAATCCCATAAAAGTTGGTTCCATGTTTAGGTAAATATTTACACCAACATCTTGAACCTCAACAAGGGATAAATCTTGATAGACAGTTGATATTCCAGCTTTATCAACTGCATCCTTCGGTTCATTAATTTCAACTTTATTCCCCTTATATAAAATTTCACCAGAATCCTTCTGATAAATACCAGAAATTATTTTTATAAGAGTTGATTTACCTGCACCATTATCCCCTATTAATGCAACTACTTCTGATGGATATAAATCTATATCAACATTCTTCAATGCTTGTACATGTCCAAATGATTTATCAATATTCTTTGTTTGAAGAATAGGCAGTTTTGTATTATCTGATACCATTTTTATTTAATTTTATGTATCCCCCCTTCTTTGAAGGAAGGGGGGAGTTGATAGTAATATCAAGAATCAGGATTTTTGTTTAAATTATCACCATATTTTGGTTCTAATCGATCCAGCATACCGTAATATTCATCAACATTTTCCTTAGTAATTAAAGGGGCCTCCAGCTTAGTCCAGTAAGCTGCGGGAGCTCCATTCGCCATATCCATAAGTAATTTTGCAGAACCTAAACACTCAGTAAAAAGTGGTTGTGCTACGGCACCCCATACCTGGCCACTTTTAACGAGATCTAGATTAACCCTGGTATAATCCATTCCTACAGCAATGATCTTTCTGCCAGTTTCTTTTTGAGCACCTGCCCAAGTTGTAGGTCCGCCCCCAGTTGTTGACAAAGCAGCAACAACATCTGGATTTGCTAGCATAATAGATGTCGCAACTTGAATAGCTTTGGTAGGTTCAGGACCTTCCTCTTGTACTTCTAAAATTTTTAAATGAGGGCAGTATTTCTTCATTGCACCTGCAAAAGTTTCTGCAACGGCATCCTCAGTCACGTTATGATTGTTTATTGTGATAGCTACAGAGCCTTTTTTCCCAGTACGTTTCAATTCAGCACACATTTTCTCTGCTAAAGGAACTGGCCATTCTCTAGGGTCTGCTGCAATTTGAACTGCATTATCTGCGAAGAATCCTTTAGCAACAGGGAAATGAGGCAACACTATGGGGATACCCCTTTTATGTGCCTTTTTAATGGCTTTTTTAAATACTGGTAATCCACCAGCCCACATGGCAACACCGGCCGCATCTGATCTCGAAATAGTTTGATCTGCTAGTGCAACAAGTGCATCAAGAGAGTTTTCATCCGTAGTTGCAAGTTTGCAATCAAGACCAAATTGATCACATCCCTCAAGGAAAGCTTGTTGGGTTAACTGATGAACAGGGTGCCAAGCTGAGTTTTGGACATAATAAAATGTCCCCTTAATGCCTTTGTGTCCAGATGCGAAACTTGCGAACGACATCACTACAATTGACACAAAAATTATTCTAAATAGTTTTAACATAATTTTTCCTTTTTAAAGGTTTAGCTAATTTATGTAGAATTTATAAAATTTTGTAGAATGAATAATTTTCACATGATTCTCCTTTCCTGCACGTGTCATGTACAATTTCATTTAAAGTTAAGCTAAATTTTTCTTATGTCTTATAACATCCCAGGCAACTGCCAACATCAATAATAGTCCTAGAGCAGGTAGTTGAAGGTAAGGATTAAAATGTCCGATAACTAACCCACTTCTAACAATTTGTATGAAAGCTACTCCTATTAGACTCCCAATTGCCGAGCCTCTTCCTCCATAAAGACTTACACCCCCGACAATCACTCCAGCTAGTATATCTAATTCTAGGTTAAGCCCAATTATTGGATCTCCTGGAGTTCCTGGTAGTTGACTCATTGTCAATAGTCCCGCACATCCTGATAAAAAACTAGTTGCCATAAAGCATATTAATTTTACTCTAAAAGTATTAATTCCAGAGACTTCTGCAGCTTGCCTATTTGAGCCGGTAGCATAGATTGCAGTTCCCCATTTTGTTGATGTCAATAGTATCTGTACAAAAAAGGCCACTGCTAACATTAAAAAAAATGTAAAAGAAATATTTAAGGGTCTTAGTGAACCTAGGAATGCAAATGATTCTGGCATCGGATAAATGGGGACACCGTTAGTAAATGAATAACTTAAGCCCCTTACGATAAAACCAGTACCAATTGTTGCAATTACAGAAAATATACCTATTTTTACAGTTAGAAATGCATTAACACACCCTATTAAAAGTGAACATAAAAGAACGATTATTACTGCCTCTGGGACTTCAAAATTAAAATCTTTTATTAGCTTTGCTGAAAGCACAGCACAGAAGCTCATAACAGCAGCCGTAGATAAATCTATCTCACCGGCTATCATTAGCTGAACCATTCCCATACTTATAAGTGCAGGGAAAGCAATTGTTCTCAGGATTGAGGATATTGTTAGTGGGTCGAGCATTGCGTAATTCCTTGAGTAAAAAAAAAGTATCAGTAACAAAAAAGGAATCAAAATAGCAATTTCCTGTTTTTGATATAAATAGTTAAATAATTTTCTCAATTTAAATTTTTGATTTAATTTTTAAACTATCAAATGTTGCTGCTCCAATTAAAATAGCTCCGACGACTATTTTTTGTGCATTTGTCTGTACATCCGCGTTAATCAATCCCATTCTTATAACTTGAATAAGACACACACCTAAAAATGTTCCTAAAATGCTTCCTATTCCACCTCTTAAACTACCTCCTCCGATAATGGCAATTGCAATAACCCACAATATCCAGTCCATTCCTATTGAAAAGTCTGTAGTCCCGCTATAGCCCATAACTAAAATACCAGCAAAACCAAAGTTAATGCTTGTGAAAAGGAAGCACAAAGTTTTAACATAATTGGTATTTATACCTGCAATTTTTGCCGATAAAATGTTTCCACCGGTAGCTTTTAAAATAGTTCCTAATTTACTAGTTCTTATAAGAAGGTCTCCGAAAATTATTAGTACTGCGTAAAACAAAAATACCCATGGAAATTCTAAAAAAGGTGAAGGGCTGAAAAGAAAATCTAAAAATGGAATAAAATCTCCCGTATATATCCATCTACCTTTTAGCAACCAAATTATAAGTCCTGAAGCAGCAAAACTAGTCCCTAGTGTCCCAAAAAAAGAAGGTATACCTATAACAAGAGTCATAAAACTGTTAAGCAACCCCACTAATGCAGCTACTGACAATGCTGCTAGATATGATATTAATTCATTGTAACCGGAATCTAGCATCATTCCAGAAACAGTCGCTGCAAGTCCTGCTACAGCACCGCTAGACAAATCTATTTCACCGGTAATCATAAGATAACTCATTCCATAGGCGGCAAAACCAATACAAGTACCTTGTGTTGCCATTCTGACCAAAGTTGAAGTATCAGCCATACTGTTGTCTGCAATAAAAAAAATCAGGAATGAAATAATAACTCCAAAAAGAATTCCCATTTCAGGGAATTTATATACAAGAAATTTAATTTTATTGTTAATCATAGAAAAAAATAAGTATATAAAACTGCAAAGCGTAAGTTTGTAACTATATATAATTATAAAACTAACATTTTACAAACATTGCTGAAACATATATTGATAATTGTAATTAGTCAAGATTAAAAAAAAGAACTATAAAAAAAATTTCCGAGTCCTAAACTTAAAAATTAGACTTATAAGTCATTAAATTCACAAATTTTAAGAATAAAACTGCAAATTCTTGTAAGAAAAACTATTTGATGATAGTTTTAGCAAAACTAATAAACATTCGAGCCATTTGAAAAATATCTTGATTACAATCATTGCTTCAGAAGATCTTTTATTTTTGGTAATAAATAGGTCAATATACAAAAAAACATAATACAAATGTATTCTAGGTTATATTGAAAATATATAACTTTAGTGATTAGCTCTAGGAGTTAATAACTTTTCATCGTAAATAGTATATTTAAAGTTATAAACTGTTAATTAGGGTGTAGTTCTATGAAACCTAATGACTTTTTATAAATTAAATTCGAGAACCACTGTATAGATCATAATTTATAAACATTTAAATTTAATATGCTTGATTATAAATTAAGTAAGGATCAAATTAATTTTTTTCACACTTTTGGATTTATTTTATTTAAAGGTCTATTTTTAGAAAATATTGCAGATATAATAAATTCATTTAATGAGGTTTTTAAACTGAAAAAAAATAAACAAAAATTTAATTTAGAAGATGTAGATAGACTATGTATTCCCCAATTTATCGATTCACACAATGATTTAGCAAGTTTAATTGATGATGAAAGGATTATAGGTATAGGTGAAAGTATATTAGGGAAAAATTTTAATTACATGGGGAGTGATGGAAACTATTATAACTCCAACACCAGTTGGCATTCTGATGGATGGGCAAGCAATATTTTACATATTAAACTTGCATTCTATTTAGATCATCTTAAGCACGATAAAGGATGTTTAAAAGTATTACCTGGGAGCCACTATATAAATGATAAATATTCTAATGGTTTAGATATCAGTTTTACAAAAAAGAATTCTTATTTAAATAAACTAGGAGCAGATATACCTGGGATTTCAATAGAAACTGAGCCAGGAGATCTTATATGTTTTAATCATAATTTAAAACACAGTTCATATGGTGGTGGTTCAAAAAGAAGAATGTTCACAATAAACTTATCTCAAACTTATCCTGAAGAAAATTTAAGTGACTTAAAAAATTATATAAATCAGGGAGCAAGATTCTGGATCGATAGAGCTTATGGCGATATTATGTTAAATACTGCATCAAAAAAAAGAATGAAGTATCTGACACAAGTTTTAGAAAATGAAGGGGAACTTAAGTCACATTCCATGTTAGCAAGAAAAAAAATGAAAAAACCAGCAAATGGTTAAATTAAATATTACATATAGTTTAACATATATGTATTCTAGTTTAGAATAATAAGTATCCCTAATTTAAAAAATATTAAATTCCAAAGATATAAATTTTCTAAATTAAATTTCTTACGCATGAAAGTACGTATTTTTTTAATTTTAATGATTCCAGCTTTTTTGATCCTTTCAACTGCCGGAATATATTTCTTTGAGTTCATCCTGCCTGGAAGTGAAAATAGCAAATTCAGTTCTGTATTCAACTCTCTTTGGTGGACAGTGGTAACTTTCACCACGGTAGGATACGGAGATATGTCTCCTGAAACAGTGCCTGGACAGATTTTTACTTTTCTAGTGATGGCAGCAGGATTAGTAAATTTTTCAATTATAGTTTCACTTGTAACAGATAGATTCCAAGAGTTTCGCTCAGGTCGAGACCGTGGTCTTGGCACACTAAAAATGAAAGGGCATGTTTTGATTTGTTCTGATGACCCAACCTGGATGTTAGAAATAATTGCTCAGAATCAAAAATTTGTAAAGGAAGACAGAATTATTTTAATTTCACCAGTCAATGAACATCCACTGTTGGCAACTTCCTATAACAAACTTAGATGGGTATCAGGAGACTCTTACGATTTGAATGTACTACGCAAGGCTTCGGCAGAAAAGGCAAATATTGCTTATGTGTTTTTCAAAGACAACAGTTATTCACTTATGACAGTTCTTCAGCTTGAAACTTTGAGCAATGGAAAGATTGTAACTCAAGCACAGTACGTAGGCAGAGAATTTCGTAACTATTTTGAAGACGTTGGCTGTGATCATGCTTTGGACCCTTATGATCTGTATGTTCCATTAATGCTTCTTGCTTTTCATTCACAGGGAGCACCTGCTTGGATCAACAAAGTGATTAACAGAACCGAAGGTCATCATATTACAACCAGAAAGCCTGAACCAGGACTCATAGGAAAAAGCTGGCTTAATTTAATTAAAGTAAAAAAAGAGATTCAAGGCATTATGCCCCTTGCCGTGGTTATCGATGAAGTTGTACTGATCAATCCAGAATCTTCATTTGCTATACCAAAAGATTGTATGATAATGCAAATTGAACCACCTGAAATGAGGCCTAAAGGAGATTTTGAAAATCAGGCGGTAGAAATTATTGGAATGGATGAAATTGGTATAGATGGTCACATATTGATAAGTTCTGACAACCAAATATTCATTAATCGATGTCTGCTGGAAATGAGCCATAGGAATCAGCAGGAAAAAATTATTGTTTTAACAAATACTTCAATATTGGATGAAATGCCTGGCAACTTGGATATTGAATGGATTGAAGGCGATTCCAACTCAGAGAAGTCTTTTAAAAACGCAAGATCGACTGAGGCTAAAGTAGCATTAATTGATCACTCAGATGACGGCCAAAATCTCATGTCAGTTTTACGTCTGGAGGAAGCAACTGATGGTGAGGTATTTACTATTGCAACTTTTCACAAAGAAGATTTTGATCAACAATTATTTAAAGTAGGTTGTGATTTTTGTCTGGACCCTGAAGAGATGATAGCACCTATACTTTCCCAATCAGCTAATAATCCAGGATTGGGGACACTTATTGAGGAAATTATTTTGGAAGAATCTACAACACAGAGTCTTCATGTACGCCAGTTAAGCCAAGACTGGGAGCCATTAAGCTGGATTTCAACTATCTTGTCGATTAAGGAAAAAGATGAGGAGTTGGTTGTCGGACTTATTCGGGGTCAGACTCACAAGCTTGTAGTTAATCCACACCCAGATCTAATTGTAAATTCAGGTGATCGCCTTATTTACATAGCACCTACAAAAGCTAAGTCAAATCAAATTGGCAATGACGGGGATGATTATGATAGTCCAGAATTCTCTGGTGAAGAAATAAAGCCTTCTGCTGAAGCTGAGGAATTGTTCATAAAAGGATTAGAAATGATTAAAAAAGAGGAAAATTATGATGAAGCATATAAGTGTTTTCACAGAGCGGCAATTCAGAATCATGCCAGAGCAAAATATAATTTAGGTCTGATGAATTTTAATGGTAAGGGTGTTCTTAAAAATCTGGATGAATCATACCATTGGTTTCGTGAAGCAGCAAAATTGGGGAATGAAAATGCGCGGAAGGCTTTAAAAAGTACGAGAGCCCTGCAAAAAATAAGGATGAATACCAATGATCGAGATATTCCAGAGTTTGATACAGAATTAATCAGCCGAATGTCGGAAGATCAACTTTTTTGGTTTTCAAGCGCGGTAGTAGCCATGGTTATGGCGGATGATCATATAGATCTACATGAGCGTTCATTCCTACATTCTGCTATTCGTATGCTGAAAGATAATCATAAAATTCAGGAACTTGAAGAATATATTCTACGCTGGGAGAAACCTCCAATTGACCCTATAGAATTTAGTAAAATAGATCAGGACCACATGCTAGAAAGCTTGTTGAATATAGCAACTGTGGACAGGAACTTTGATGAAAGGGAAGAGAGTTTATTGAGGGAAATTGCGAGATCAATGAATACACCTGAATCTCAGATTGAAACTCTTATCAAACTTGGACACAAAAGAGTGGAACAGTTTAGAGCAAACCAATTACGAGCTCCAAATGTTAGAGCTCGATTTTAAATATTTTATTTATTAGTAAATTTAAAATTTAATAATAATTGAAGGAATTTTAAACAAGTTTAAATATTTCTCCTAATCCATCTCTAATGGAACGTGTATCTTTCCAGTGGTTACTACCTTTTTCCATAAAGGACTCTGCTGCAGGCTTATCAATCTCTTCGGCAAAAACTCCTCTGAAAGTCTTTGAAGCCAACTGTTCGGTTTGAATTACGTAACGGGCTCCATTTTCATATAATTTTAAGGAATCTTCATGTGAAGTTGTAACAGCAAGGAAAGGCAGATCAGGGGAAGTCCTTTTGATGTAACCTGCCAATTCAATGTCTGCGTCTAAGTCACTGCCCATGCATGAAACAACAACTTTTGCCTCGCTGAGCTTATACTCCTGCCACACTTTTGGGTCAGCAGGATCTGCGTATACAGGATCCACATTAGAATCCTTTCTATCTTCAAAATGTTTTATGATATCAGGATCACAATCTATCAACAAAACACGTTCAGGTGTAAGCTGAACATTACAAAATTCGCTAATTTCCTGAGTGATTTCATTAAATCCAAGCAGAACAATATGGTTTTTTAATACTACTTGCTTTGAGCTTTCCAAGTCAATTGCTGAAATATTACGATTTAGTACACCCACAAGCCATTTAAACGTTTGATATAAAGCAGGTTGAATTGCGTGTCCCATTGAAGATACAATAAGTGAAGTAAGAATCACTGCAATTAAAATTGCAAAGAGACGATCGTCAAAAACTTTGTATTTCCATGCCAAAAGAGCAACGATAATTGAAATTGCAGATGATTGATTTACTGTCGTACCTATCAAAAAGGCAGTCCTTCCTTTAAGCTTTGATGCATAACCGGTAATTATTAAAAATAAAGGTTTTATGAGAACAACTAAAAGTAAGAGCGGAATGATTGCTCCTAAATTGCTTGAAAAGTTTTCAGTCTGAATTGTGGCTATTTCAACTCCAACCGTTAGGAAAAATAATATTTGTCCAAATAATTTCAGTGGCCCAACTTTGTCTTCAATGTCAAGCCTGTATGGTAGATTGCCTACAGAAATTCCTGCAAAGAAAGCTCCAGCTTCTGGTGAGATACCAATATAGCCACAAATTGCGGCAATACCCATGCAATATCCAAGAGCACTTACAAACAACAGTTCTGATGAACGCAGCAAATAACGCACAACTGGCTCCAGAACAAGTTTTGATAGGATCATTAAAATAACTACCAAGAAAACCAATCTTTCTGTCATCCAAAGGTTGAATTCCATAAAATTGTCTGCTCCAGAGAAGAAAGTTGAAGAATCAGAAATTTGGCTTACGACACCTGTTGCACTTAATTTGGCTATGAAAACAATTGCGCAAAGGGAACTAACTACTGCAATACCTGTTGAAATTTGTCCTTGCAGTGATTCTTCGGTGCCATGATTCTCTAAAGCAGCAGCAACTAAAATGCTTGATGGGACAGCAAGGCAAAGGGCAAAATAAATGCTTTCGCTAAAGCCTTCTGTTCCTGCAAACTGAGCTGCGGCCCAGAAAAAAAGCAATAGACCTAAGCCTAAATAACCAACGCCGTTGACAAGGATTAATTTGAAACGCTTAGTTATGTCTATAAGGTTAAATTGTAGGCCAGCCATGAAAAGAATCAAAACTAGACCAATTTGCTGAAAGCCAGAGAGTATTGCCCTAATACCGCTATAATGTTCATCCAGCTGGTCCAGTGTTGTTTCTGGAAGTCCCGCAACGCTGGCCATTACATAGCCCATTATTACAAAAGACAGTATATTTGTCTGTTTGAGTTTTATGAGTAAAATAGTCAGGATCATAGCACCTCCCAGCATCAAACCCAGTGGTTTGATGAACCATCCCCCGCCTCCTGCGTAGGCAGTAAAGGGAGCAAAAAAACCTATGGCCAACATTAAAAGAAGTTTATAGATTAGTGGTTTAGACATGAATCCTCTTTATCTGGTGTTAAGAATTATCAAACATTAGCAAATGATTCGCCGAGTCCTTCTTGTAATTTTTTTGTTTCTGAAAAATGATTCTCTCCAATATCGCGAAAAGCTTCAGTTTGTGATTTCGTTTCTTCTGTTTCAAAAATATTACGGAAAGCTTTTGCAGCCAAATATTCTGTTTGAATAACATAACGCGCTCCAGCTCCATATAATTCCAGTGTTTCTTCGTGAGACGAAGTTGCTGCAAGAAAAGGAACTTCGGGAGCTTCTTTTTTGAGCCAGCGAGAAATTGCTAATTCTGCTTCCTGTCCGCCATCCATGCATGAAATTACTACCTTTGCCTTGTTAAATGCCAAATCTTCCCACACATCCGGATCTGCCATATTTGAATAGTGAGCATGTATATTACTGTGTCCGTGCTGCTTTTCGAAATATTCTATGATATGTGGATCAAGATCTAGTAATAAAACTTGTTCACCTCGTTGTGCATAAAAGTCTGCTATTTCTATTGCCAGTTCATTATATTCCATAATAACAACATGCCCATCTAGCTTGATATCGTCTGACACCTCATCACTTGTAGCTTTTGAACGTCCATCCATAAAACTAAGAACGTTTGAGAAAACTGCATAGAAAGAATCTAGAAATTGATGCCCTAAAGAAGAAAGAAAGAACGAGATTAATACTACAAGAGTCACTACAATAAAAATATGAGGATCAAATATCTTATATTGTAAACATAAAACTGCAAGCATCAGTGAAAATTCTGAACTTTGATTTATGATTGCTCCCATCAGGAATGCTGGCTTAGAGTTCAACTTGCTCAAGTATCCAAGCAGCAACATCAAAGGAATTGTAAGAACGACTACCAATACCGCCAGTATTAAACCTTCAGCCAGTCCACCAAGCATCTGATCAGTTGTTAATTCAGAAATATCAAACCCAAGTCCCATAAAAAATAGAATGACTCCGAAAGCTTTTAAGGGTTCAACTTTATCTTCAATCTCATGCCTGTATGGAAGTGCAGCAAGAGTGGCACCGGCAAAAAAAGCTCCGATCCCCGAAGAAAAGTGAATAACTTCACAAAGTGCGGCAACGCCCATTCCGTAACCAAGAGTGCCGATGAAGAGCATTTCCCCAGATTGTGCGAAAAATTTAAAAAGAGGATTTAGAATGTATTTCGTTACAAAATAAAGCACTATTGCTAGGGCGAACATTTTTCCAAAAATCATGGCAACCTCTATGCCCAAATTTGGAGGTGCGACTCCTGGCGCTGGAGGTTTCAGGGTCGCCAGAATTGCCAGCGCCACAACAGCAACTATATCCTGTAGAACCATTAAACCTAGAGCAACCTGTCCATGTTCTTGTGATATCTGACCAGTACTTTTTAATGTTCCAATAACAAGAATGGTGGATGATAAGGTTAAACACAGCGCAAAATATATTAATGCGGGCATAGCATTTTCGGCAGAAAGACCAGCATTTGTCATATATGTTGCGTCAATACCTATATACAAAGCTCCAAGACCTAAACTGATAATAAATAAACCGATAATTTGTCCGAATCCATTTATTAAAAGCAGTTTCCAACGTTTTATTAAACCTGGAATATCTACTTCCATTCCTGCCATAAAGAGCAGTAGCGTAATGCCTATGTCAACAAAGGCAGTCATTACATTTGTATTAATGACAGTTCTTACACCTACTATACCTGCTACAACCCCGACAATAATAAAAGCGAATAGACTTGCCTGCTTTGCATAACTTAAAATAATCGCAACTACCGCGCCTGCAAGAAGCATTACGCCTAATGGTTCGATCAGGCTGCTACCACCACCACCACCTGCAAAAGCTGGGAGACCGAGTACTAACAAAATTAGAGCAAATGCTCCATGACGCATGTTAAGTTTCATAAAATAATCTCCTTATTCATGTGAGCTATTACTTCTTTTTTTATTAAAAAAAGTTCTTTAAATTCATTAATTTTTACATCAAAGGACTTTTACATACCATTATACTTTTTGCAAGCTGTAAATAACCCGAAGCCAAATATATAAATCTTTTTTTACAAAATTAGATTAGTTATAAATTTCATTAAAAATTTTAAAAATTCATTTTTTGACAAGAAAACATGTGATGTGGTGACAAATGTATTTACTTTTCAATTGCCTCGGTAATTCCAGGGGTTCTCTTTTTCATATGACCGAGCTACCCTGAACAAGTTTCCTTCCTCAAGTGGAGGCCCTACTAACTGAAATCCAGTTGGTAGACCATTATCAGTTTTGCCTGCTGGTACTGAAATAGCAGGAAGTCCTAGGTAATCAAAAGGGCGTGTACAGTGACCCAGATTTAAAAGAAATTCAATAAATCCTGGATTAGCTTGTATATTAGACTCGGCAAATGTTGGTACAGGAATTGGTACAACTGGGGCGTGCAATATATCAACTTTTTCAAAAACATGCTTTAAAAATTCCTTCAAAATAACTTTGCGTAATTTTAAGGCCTCAAGGTAATCAGTAGCAGAGATCAATGATCCTGAAAGTAATCTTTTCCTTGTTTGTATACCATAATCTGCAGGTCTATTCTTTAACCACTTTCTATGTGCAGAACTGCCTTCAACTGCAGTTATAATATTCGCCATTTCATTACTGATATTAAAACTTTCTGGCAAATCGATTTCTAAAATGTTTGCTCCAAGACTCTTGAATACTTCAAGGCTTTTTCTCATTTCTCTCAATACCTCTACATCTACTTGGTCCACAAAATTTGTACGCGGTACTCCAATTTTGATCCCATTTATTCCTGATTCGATTTTTTCAAGGTAATTATTTTTTTGAAGCTTTAGTGATGTGGGATCATTTTCGTCTGGGCCTGAAATGATTTGGGTTAGTAAGGCACAGTCTGAAACAGTTCTGGTAAGCGGACCAATGTGGTCCAAAGAAAATGAAAGAGGCATTGTTCCATAACGGCTTACAAGGCCATAAGTCGGCTTCATGCCTACCAGTCCGCAGCAAGATGCTGGGAATCGGATCGAACCACCAGTATCTGAACCAAGCGATCCGTAACTTAAATTTCCTGAAACTGCTGCTGCAGGACCACTTGATGATCCTCCTGTAATATGGTCTGGACTCAATGGGTTTTGTACATCCCCAGTTATTTCATTATGACCTGTAAGTCCATAGGCAAACTCTACCATGTTTAATCTGCCAATATCTAATGCTCCCGACAAATCAAGTTTGATCAGTACAGTTGCAGTTACAGATGGACTATAATTTTCACAAATTTTTGAACCACATGCTGATATTTTGCCTTTTCGGTAAAACATGTCTTTATGAGTTAGAGGCACACCATGCAAAGGACCACGGGATTTACCGGATGATAATTCATGATCAGCCAGTTCTGCTTTTGTAATGGCATCTTCTGGAAACAATCGCGCAACGCAGTTCAATGAAGAGCCTTCCTTTTCAAGAATATTTAAAGAATTCTTAACAACTTCTATGGAAGATACTTCGCGATTTGCTATGGCACTAGAAATTTCAGTTAGACTCATTTTTGACAGTTCATTATCAGCCATAATTAACCTGTCATTGTTTATTTTTTGATTGCCAGACTGAAAGATCTTTTAAAAATTCTGAAGGTTCAGATTCAAATGGTAAATTGAAAGAATGATTTTTGAGGGTGTCTATCTGTTTATAAATCAATTCCAAAGCAGAGTTAATTTCATTAATATCACTATTTTTTTCTACCAAATCAGGAGATTTATTTTGCAAAGTATGACTTAATTATATGTCCAATTTGATTATCAATATAGGAAAAAATAATACTTAATGGTAATGTAAATTCTATGGACTTATGAAATAGCCGTGATAAAATTTGGGTAGTGATTATTAAATATTTCTTCTTAAGAATAGAATTTACCTTTTAATTATTCGCAAATATGCCAAATAAATTAATCTTTTTTATCTTCTGAGTTTAAAAAATAATTTAATTTAGAACTAAATAAATTTTTCCAACAAGATTATTTTTTTGTACTAAGAAAATTAATATTTTTATTTGCAGTATAACTATATAAAATCATCTAACATATTTAGGTTTAAGAAATTTACAAAATTGATATGAGGATAAAATGTTAAATCACTATATCTAACATTTAGCATAAAAAATAATATCAGTTTTTTTTGAAAAATTTAGGTGAGAAAAGAATATTCTGATTCTTCTGGTAGATGTTGGGCGCCATCTTTTGCAATTTGTATATTTTCTTCATAATTTTCATCTATATAGGACTGAGCGAGCCTCCATTTAAGATATTCGTATGCAGAAATTGGGGGATATTTATCTGGTTTGTTAGTTAAATTTTTTATGATCACATTCCTGCCTGGATCAACAAAATAGGGCATTGAGTAACGTGACCTAGATAGGTCAGAATTAATAACTCTATGTGGAGTAGATTTTAGTGTGTCGTTCGACCACCTTGCAAACATATCAGCAACATTAAGTACTATAGAGTTTTTTATTATTGGTGCGTCTATCCACCCATCGCTTTTTTTGTCATATATCTGCAAGCCTGGGACATCATCAAATCTCCACAACAAGGTTATCGAACCATAGTCAGTGTGGGCTCCACCTCTGACCTGATTATCTTTGATTTTTCCTTTATTAAATGGGTAATGAAGTATTCTCATTGTTGAAGAACCATCAATGTGATTTTCCACTAATTTGCCACTAGGAAGACCAAGTACTTTTTCAAACCGATAGAGAAATTTGTAGGACAACATTCTTGCAATGCGCTCAATTTTCTCTGCTATAGGTTTGAATTCAGGAATTTCTTTAGGCCAATAATCATCCTGCATACGGTCTGGAGAAACCCAATTATATGACTCTTTCAAATCTCCGGGCATGGTTGGAGTAAGGCGTTCTTCCTCCAACCAATTATAACCCAGATTTTCCTCAACTCCACTATAAGCGTATTGTTTTTTTACTTGAAGTGGCAGTTGGAAAAACTCATTAATAAGTTGCTTCCAGTCATCAAACTCTGATAACCACTCTTCGTAAACATTTGTGAATACAGCAAAACCGCAAGTGGTATATGCATTGTGCATCTCCTCTATGCAGTTTTTACTATTGAAATCGATTATTGGAATCAATTTTTAATTTGTAGGAAATTTGTTTGTTACACCTTTTACAAAGTACTGCATCGTTTCCAGTTCTGGTCTTTTGATAACACCGGCTGAAACCTTAGTACCGTCCTGTTTTGTAATGCCTTGTGAAAAAGGATACCATTCATCCATGTTGTCATTGATCCATTCCATTCTAACTGTCTCAACTTTATTAACTACATTGCCAGGCACATTTTTACCCCATGGAGATAGTCCTACGCAATTTTCTTTCAAACCCCAATTGTATCTCTGATTCATTTTTAACTTTCCAGCTGCCAATTGATCCACAATGTGTTTGTAAAGCAAGTTCCAATTAAATATCATACCCGTGACGTATCGGTCTGGTCCATTGCTTCCCATAGGTGCATCATTACCCATGCTCCATACTTCCTTCCCTTGTTTTTTCCAGGCACTTTGTGAAAGAGTAACAACACTAGGTGAATCAGTTGTTGTAAAGAGAATATCATTCCCTGCATCAAGTAGAGCTTTGGCTGCATCCATATCTTTTGGTGGATCGAACCATGAGTTAATCCAAACAATATTAACTGAAATTTCTGGGTTTACGCTCTGCGCTCCAATTGTCAGCGCATTGATGTTACGGATAATCTCAGGTATTGGATGGGAACCAACTACACCTATCTTATTTGTTTTAGTCAACATACCGGCTGCAATACCGGTAAGGTAGCGAGCTTGAAATGAGTGGCAAACGTAGTTATCCATGTTTTTGTCGTTGCCCTTGTAGCCAGTTGCATGCATGAAGATGGTATCTGGGGCTCTACTTGCGGCCTTAACCATCGGGTCCATATAACCAAATGAGGTTGCAAAAACAATATCATGTTTTCTAGCTAGTTTAAGAAACACCTTTGATGATTCGGCCTCTGGGACCATTTCTACCATTGATACCTTATATCCATGTTTTTTCAAAGATTGAAATCCATCATGATGTCGCATTGACCAACCACCATCATTTTTTGGCCCTACTAAAACATAGCCAACCGAGGGTAGTTTGCCCATGGCACTAATGCTAAATGCAACAAAAAAAACTGCAGTCATCAAAAATGAAATAGCTTTCTTCATATTTTCTCCTTCCCTTGAGTTATTGATTAAATAGGTTTACTACACCAACCTAACATAAGACTGCCATTTTTCATCGGCTTACTTCTTCAAGTTAAAATACAGCACTTTTAGCAAATAAAGGCTCAACATGCGTAAATTATTTAGTATCCAACTTTCTGCAGATTAATGGCAGCAGTGATGCCCCCTATCTGAGCCTTAAACTATTTCTCTTTTAAATCTTTACCACCCTTAATTTATTAATTCTTGGGGTAATCAGATTTTTTTTATAGAATTAAGTCAGTAGTGGGTAAAAAATTAAGTTATATCTAAAAATTTAGTTAAAAAACCGCATAATATAAAATTCAACAAATTAACTTACCTTCTCAAAAACTATACCAGTCAATATTAAATGTATAAAAATTTTATAATATTGATATTATAAAACTAATTTTAGTTCAACTTTTTTGGAATTTAAAATTTTTTTTAATAATGCTGAACAATTAGTCAAAAAATTAAGTTCATGTGATTAATATTTAAGCGCTTAATAAATCAAGACAATTACCGTAAGAAATTCTAGTTTTTCTCTCCCCTGAAAAAAACTTCTCCTAATGCAGCTGGCATGACCTTAACTCCAAGCTTTTTATAACGGATAGTTATTAAAGTCAGCACCAAAATGGTTAAAAGGTAAGGTAGCATTTTCAAAAAATATGGAGAAATGTCTAGGCCCAGAATTTGTAGACGAAGCTCCATTGCTAAAGCAATTCCAAAAAGATATGCTCCTCCAAGTGCCTTTACTGGATGCCAAAAAGCAAAGATTACCAGCGCTACAGCAATCCATCCACGTCCAGCAGTTATACCATCTACCCAATATGGAGTTAATGCAAGCGGAAAATAAGCGCCTCCAATTCCTATTAACATTCCTCCACCAACAACAGCAAAAAAACGGTAACCTATAACCGAAAGTCCAAGCGAATCGCAAACTTCGGGCGCCTCTCCCATAGAGCGAATATTAAGTCCTAAGCGAGTTTTAAAGAGAAGGAACCATGTAAGTATAACGCATAGATATGAAAAATAGACGAGTATATCTTGGTTGAAGAGCATCGGTCCCACCACAGGTATAGAGTTGAGAACAGGTATTGGAATACGACTAAGTGGTTCTACTGTTTCACCTGTAAGTTTGTCTCCAAACAAACCACTGAGTCCTGTTCCAAAAAAAGTCAATGCTAATCCAGAGGCAATCTGATTAGCACGAAGCATTAAGCTTACGAATCCATGTAGCATTGATACTATCCCAGAAACAATTGTTGCAGCAATAACTGCATATATATAGCTATCCGTATTTAACATTACTACAAAAGCTACTAATGCTCCAACAAGCATCAAACCTTCCATTCCAAGGTTAATAACACCAGCACGTTCACTTATTACGCCTCCCAAAGTTGCAAATAATAATGGTGTCCCCATTCCAACAGTTGCTACTAATACTTGTATAAAAAATTCCATTATTTTTTCAAAAAAAATTTAAGATTATAGTTTTTTTCCTTCTAAAAAAAGTCTGAAATGCAATAAAAATTTGTTTTAATACATTAATTCGATTAATTAAATATTTTGGTTACCTGTTCCAGTTCGAACTAAACTTCTGGAAATTCTGAGGCGATATTCAGTGAAAATTTCAGATCCTAGAACTGTAAATAAAATTATTCCTTGGTATAGATAAACCATTGAAATAGGTAGACCATATTCAATTTGCAAAACTTCTGCACTTACAAAAACAATAGACATAAAAAAAGCGCTTAAAATTATTCCAAGAGGATGATTTCTTGCTAGCCATGCTACGATTATCCCAGTATAACCATAACCAATGGAAATATTTTGCTGAAGACGGTAATGAATACCTGTTACCTCGCTAAATCCTGCAATACCTGCGATTGCACCGCTAGCTGCAAATACAAGAATTGTCACCATGCGGATGTTAACTCCAGAATAACGAGCGGCATCAGGATTTTCTCCAGTTAAACGGATTTGGAATCCGAGCCGGGTTTTCCACAAAATCCATGCAATAATTAATACAAAAACAAAGGCAAGAATAATTCCGGCATGAACAGGAGTATTCCCAAATGTCGGCAATTGTGCTGCCACAGAGAATTCTTTTGTTATAGGAAAATTATTTGTATTTGGATCACGCCAATCACCAAACAATAAATGATCTAACCATGCTACTGCAACATAATTGAGCAGCAATGAGGTAATTATATCATTAACACCGAACTTAGCTTTCAAATATCCCGGTATGCTACCCCATAATCCACCGCCTATCATAGCCATCAGTAACATTAAAGCAATCAGTATTACTCCTGGCAGTCTGCCATCAAACTCTAAAGCAAACCATGTCAAGGCAAAAGTCCCCATATGAAACTGTCCTTCAGCACCAATATTCCAAAGTCTCATCTGAGCTGCAAGGGCAACTGCAAGACCGGTGAGCATTAGTGGAGTCATTTTAACAAGTAGGTCTTGCCAACCATAAGTTGTCAGAAAAACTTCCTCGCCAATGATTTTGTATGCTGGAAAAGGTTCTATGCCTGCAGCAAGGAAAAAGAACAGACTTATAAAAAGCACAAGTATGATGGATGCTGTAAGTACAGCAATCCTACCCCATGTAGAGGTGTTTAATCGCTTTTCCAAATAAAAATGCATTTTAATGCTTTTGTTTTTGTTGAGGTATCTAAAGTTTTGATTTACAACTTAAGAATAGTTATACAAAAGAAAAAAATAAAATAATTTGATTTTTTTATTTTAGCTGGGCCAAACCAAGATTAATTGAAAGAAGCAATATATGCTACAACATTTTTTATTGCTTCATCATTTTCTAATGACATTGCCATGGGACGCATTTGTATACCGAACTTATCATCTCTTTTCTTCCCACGAATTCCAGTTTTGAAGTTCCTCAATTGTCTGGCTAAATACCAGTCCTGTAGGCCGGCTAATCTGGGAGAGTTTAATGTTTTATTACCTTCTCCTGCAAGTCCGTGACATTCCTGGCACAATGCATATATTGCCTTGCCCTTATCTAAATTTCCCTTGATTGTTTTTACTACATTTCTTGCCACAGGCATGCTTGAAACATATGCAGACATGTCACGTATAGATTGATCATCGGTTAATGTTAATGCCATAGGCCTCATTTGCATTCCATATTTATCTTTTGGATCTGCACCTCGGATTCCAGCCTGAAAGTTTTTTAACTGGCGCTCAAGGTACCAGGATTCCTGTCCGGCAATATTTGGACTGTTTAAAGCCTTATTGCCAATACCATTAGCACCATGACATGCTTGGCAAACTGCATATCTGGCTTTACCTCTTGCTGGATCTCCAGTAGCAAAAGCCTTAACTGAAGTCATTGTGGAGAAAGTTGCTATCAATCCAAAAAAAAT